>JBOHBD010000252.1:0-3635 GCA_050698195.1 Gaiellaceae bacterium | reverse complement strand
GTCGCGCCCATACCTCAGGTATGGGCGCTCCCTGCGTCCTCGCCTTGCGCCGACCAGCGGCACCCCTGCGACGAGGCCCGTTTCGCCAATCCCTCCTAGTAGTCGTCTACGTCGGGGCGTAGAGGTCGACCGGCACCCCGTCCGGATCGCGCAGCTACGCGTAGCGCTGGCCCCAGAACGCATCCCACGGCGCCGTCTCGCCCTCGAACCCGGCGGCGACGATCCGCTCGTACGTCTCGTCCACGTCGGCCGGGCTCTCGCACTCGAAGGCCAGGCCGAGCTGGTTGCCCCTCTCACGCGTCCACTCCGGCCGGAAGCTCCGCACGACCTCCTCGGAGTCGAGCATGAAGCGCACGCCGTTCGGGAGGAACGTGTCCACGTGGCCCTCGTCCGGTGTCTCGGGGACGTCGAAGCCGAGAAGCCGGTAGAACCGGATCGACGTCGCCATGTCCGAGGTCACGATCCCCAACGCGTTCAGCCGCGCCGTGCCCCGACTCTATCGGGCGCGGTCCTACACGCGCGCGGTCCGAACCTGGACGAGCCGGTAGCCGGCGACGCCGGCGAGCGGCGGATCTCCGGAGCGGTACGCCTTCACGAAGAACTGCACGTTGCCCTGCTTCCGGAGGGGGAACCTGCCGAGCGGCTGCAGCTGGAACGACGCCCACCCGTCCATCAGCGTCACGAGCCGGCCTCCGCTCGTCACCCTGGGGGTAGAGCGGACGAACACGAGCGCGTCGCGCACGACGTAGTTGCGCGTGTCGGTCACCCGGACTCGAACGGTGAGCGGCCGCCGCCGGCTCGTCACCGGATTCGGCGCGAACGCGACCCGGGAGACGACGAGGCGGTGGTCGCCCGGCACGCTCGCCGCCGGGATCGAGGTCTCGCCGGTCGCGAGCTTCACCGCTCCTGCGGGTAGCGGCACGCTCACGATCGCGGACTCGGCCGAGATCACCGTGAGCGAGCCGACCGCATTCCGCGCGGTGACGTTGACCCGCATTCGGTGGTTCACGTCGCTCGAGGTGAGCCGGTAGCTGCGGCCTGTGGCACCGGCGATCACGGCGCACTCTCCACCCGCCGTGTTGCAGCGCAGCCAGCTGTAGGAGAACCTGATCGGCTGCCGTCCGGTCCAGCCGCCCGGGTGCACGGTCGCCACCGCGCCGACAAGGGCGGACCCGCCGACGAGCGGGAGCGACGTCGACACCGGCGGTCCGACGACGATCCCCGTTGGGTTGGACGCGACCGTCGCCTCTCCGTCCGCGTTTCTTGCCGTGACGCGTACCCGCAAGCGGAAGCCGACGTCGGCGCTCGCGAGGACGTACCGTGAGCGGGTCGCGCCGAAGATGAAGCCGCAGTCGCTGCCGTCCGGGCGTCCTCCGTCCTGCGCGCACCGCACCCAGCGGTAGGAGTAGGAGAGGGACCCGCCGGTCCAGCGTCCCCTGGACGCGGACAGCGTTCGTCCTTGCTCGGCACGTCCGCTGATGACGGGCTCTGCCGTGTTCGCCGGTCGGGCGCTCGGTGCCGCCTCCCCGTCCGCCGAGGGCAGGGCGAGCGCGACGAGACCGAGCACGAGCGCGATTGCCGCGAGCGCGAGAACCGATTTGCGTCTCACGTGCACTTTGGCGATCGAGGACATGGGGCGTTCCTCCTTCGGCTCGCTTCGACGTGTCCGCATGCGTTATGACGCGAGGAAGTGCGTGTTGCTGCAATCTCTTTCGGATTGCTCACAGACCCGAACGAATCCCAAACGAGAGGGGAGGCGGCTCTCGAGCCACCTCCCCTGTGAAGCCCCTCCCCGCTTGCGCGCCCTACGCGCCCGAGCGCGCCAGGCGGACCTGGACGAGCCGGTAGCCGGCGAGGCCGCCGAGCGGCGGGTCGCCCCTGCGGAACGCCTTGATGAAGAACTGCACGTTGCGGCCGTTCCGCGGCTGCGGGAACAGGCGGTTCGGGACGAGCTGGAGCGTCACCCAGCCGTCCGCCTGCGTGGCCAGCGTCTGGCCCTGGACGACCCGCGGCGTCGCGCGCATGAACACGAACGCGCCGCGAACCGGGCGGCCGCCCCTCGCGGTGACCCGGACACGCACCGTGATCGGCGCGGTACGGCTCGTCACCGGGTTCGGATTGAACTGAACCTGCGAGACGACCAGCCGATCGCCGGCGATCACGAGGCTCTCCACCGCCAGCGAGCTGCCGGGCGGCGGAGGCGGCGGCTGGTTCGAGCGGACGACACCGGTCGGATTCGAGATCGCAGACGTCGTGCCGCGGTCGTTCCTCGCGATGACGCGCACGCGGATCGTGCGGCCGACGTCGCTGTCCCGGACCTCGTACGACGTGTCGTTGGCACCCTGGATCTCGCTGCAATTGTCGCCCTTGTCGTTGCAGCGGAGCCAGACGAACGCGAACGTGATCGGCTCGTTGCCGGCCCAGTCGCCGCGGCTCGCCTGCAGGCGGTTGCCGACGACTGCCGAGCCCGAGATCGAGGGCTCGTCGGTGTTCGTCGGCCTCGCCGAGGTGATGATCGACGTCGGGTTCGAGGTCGCCGTGTCCTGGCCGTCGTCGTTTCGTGCGATCACCTGGACGCGAAGGCGGAAGCCGGCGTCAGCCTGACGCGCGACGTACGTGTTGTCGCTCGCGTTCGAGATCCTGCGGCAGTCGGACGCGTCGGGGGCGCCGGGGCCCTCGCACCTGAACCAGCGGAACTCGTAGGTGATCGGCTCGGTTCCGGTCCAGCTTCCTCTCGTCGCCCGCTGGACCTGGCCGACTCGCGGGGTCCCCGTGATCCGGGGCTCCGCGGTGTTGCTCGGCTCCACCGTCGGAGCTGCGACGGAGGCTCCCGAGAGAGCCGAGAACGCCGCGAAGACTCCGAGAGTTGCCGTTGCGAGGCCGAGGATGGCAAGCCGGCCGCGGCCTCGTGGCCAATGTCGTGTCATTTGTCTCATGGATCGCTCCTTCCTCCGTTCGTCGCCCAGGTACCCGTGGTAGCTGGGCGGCACACGCGTCGAACGGGGGCCTTACGCAAGGTTTACGAGAGCTTGAGATCTCGCTCACACCATCGCAGGCATCGCTAGGATGCTGCCCGGCGCCGCAGGCGTCGCCCTATGACCGACTGACGCGCACTCTCGCTCCCGCGCTCCGAACGCGTTGTCGTCCTGCGGTCAGGAGGTTCGTCGATGCGAGTACAGCTGGCGGGCGTCGATCTGCACTACGGCGCTCAGAAGGTTCTCGACCAGGTCACGCTCACCGTCGGTCCGCACGCGCGGATCGGCCTGGTCGGCCCGAACGGGGTCGGCAAGTCGACGCTGCTCCGCATCCTCGCGGGGCTCGAGGAGCCCAGCCGCGGGACGGTCTCTCGCGCACCCGAGCAGCTGACCGCGGGCTACCTGCCGCAAGAGCGACGCGGCCGGCAGGACGAGACCGTTCTGGCCACCTTGGCCCGGCGAACCGGCGTCTCCGCGGCCGACCGGGAGTTGCAGGACGCAGCCACAGCACTTGCAGCCGGTCAGGCGGCCGAGAGCCGCTACGCTGCGGCGCTCGAGCGGTTTCTCGCCCTCGGCGGTGGAGACCTCGAGCTGCGCGCGCGTGCAGCGCTCGCAGATCTCGGGCTCCGTGTCGAGCTCGATCGGCCTTCGACCGGAATC
>JBOHBD010000251.1:0-4738 GCA_050698195.1 Gaiellaceae bacterium | reverse complement strand
ACCCGGAACCGCAGGATCGGCCTGCTCGCCACCGAGGCGACCGTCGCCAGCGGGCGCTACGCCGAGCTCGTCCACGCGCTCGACGCGGGCGTCGAGCTCGTCCCGGTCGCCTGCCCGCGCCTCGTGCC
Source organism: Gaiellaceae bacterium (assembly GCA_050698195.1). Classification (GTDB taxonomy): domain Bacteria; phylum Actinomycetota; class Thermoleophilia; order Gaiellales; family Gaiellaceae; genus GMQP-bins7. The sequence continues at coordinate 4,610 of JBOHBD010000251.1, read as the reverse complement.
CCTGATCGAGGGCGACGACCCGTTCGGGGACGAGACGGGAGCCGCCGTCCGCGAGTACGCCGCCCCGCTCCGCGACGCCGGAGTGGACACGGTCATCCTCGGCTGCACGCACTACCCGCTGATCCGGCCGATCTTCCAGCGCGTCTTCGGCCGCGGTGTGACGCTCGTCTTCTCCGCCGAGGAGACGGCCCGCGAGGTCGCGGAGACGCTCACGCGCAAGGGGATCGAGAACGCCGGCACGCGAGAGGGCTCGTATCGCTTCCTGACGACCGGAGACCCCACCCTCTTCCGGGCGACGGGGCGGCGCTTCCTCCAGCTCCCGATCGCGATCGCCGAGCACGTCGACGTCGCGACGCTCGCGGCCGCCGCGGCATGAGGGAGGACGGCAGGCGGCCGGACGAGCTCCGTCCGCTCGAGCTTCGAACCGACTTCCTCGAGCAGCCGCACGGCTCGGTGCTCTACGGGCAGGGGAAGACGCTCGTCCTCTGTACCGCCACGGTCGAGGAGGGCGTGCCGCGCTGGCTGTACGGCTCGAAGCGGGGTTGGATGACCGCCGAGTACTCGATGCTCCCTGCATCCACGGGTGAGCGCACGCAGCGCGGGGTCTCGCGCGGCCGCCCAGACGGCCGCACGGTCGAGATCCAGCGCCTGATCGGGCGCGCGCTCCGCGGCGTGTGCGACTTCGACGCGCTCGGCGAGCGGACGCTCTGGCTCGACTGCGACGTGCTTCAGGCCGACGGCGGGACTCGCTGCGCGTCGATCACCGGAGCCTGGATCGCCGCCCGCCGGGCGCTCGACCGGTTCGGGCTCTCGAAGGCGCTCGTCGGCTCGGTCGCCGCCGTCTCGGTCGGGATCGTGGGCGGTGAGGCCGTCATCGATCTCGACTACGTGGAGGACTCCGCAGCCGAGACGGACATGAACGTCGTCATGACCGGCGAGGGCCTCCTCGTCGAGGTACAGGCGACCGCCGAGCGCGAGCCCTTCTCGCGCGAGCTTCTCGACCGCCTCCTCGATCTCGCCGCAGAGGGGATCGACGAGCTCACAGCCGCTCAGCACGACGCAGCGGCCGCGCCCGGCGCGTGAGGCTCGTCCTCGCGTCGAAGAACCCTGACAAGCTCCGTGAGCTCCGGCGTGCGCTCCCGGACTGGGAGATCGATCTCGTCTCGGCGGTCGACGACCCGGTCGAGGGTGGCGCGACCTTCCTCGACAACGCGCGGATCAAGGCGCGGTACGGGCGCCTGCATGCGCAGCCGGACGAGTGGGTCGTGGGCGAGGACTCCGGGATCGAGGTCGCCGCGCTGGGGGGCCGGCCGGGCGTCCACTCGGCCCGTTGGGCCGCGGACGGCGTCCGCCGGCTGCTGGTGGAGCTGCGAGGCGTCGACGACAGGAGGGCGCGGTACGTGTGCGAGCTCGTCGCGCTCGCCCCGGACGGCTCGGAGGTGCGGGCCACCGGGACGCTCGCCGGCGAGATCGCGCTCGAGCTGCGCGGCGACGAGGGATTCGGTTACGACCCGATCTTCGTTCCCCGTGGGGAGTCGCAGACAGTGGCGGAGCTCGGAAACGCATGGAAGGCGGAGCACTCGCACCGCGCCCGGGCCGCGCGCGCACTCGCGGACGCGCTCGCCTGAGCCGTGGTAGCGTCGGGCGATGGACGCGGCCGCCGCGCTCGCCGAGCTCACCGAGCTCTCGTCGCAGGTCCGGCGGGCGGTCGTGCTCGGGACGGACGGCAGTCTCCTCGGGTCGACGGACGCCGGTGCCGAGGCGACGCAGGAGCTGGCCCGGTCGGCGCTCGAGGCCGTCGCCGCCGCGGGCGAGCTCCACGCGTCGGCCGAGGTGACACGGGTCGAGGTCGAGCTCGCCGAAGGCGCGCTCTTCGTGCTCCACGAAGGCGGGCGCACGATCGCCGCGACGACGGGTCCCGACCCGACCGCGGGCCTCGTCGTCTACGACCTCCGCACGTGCCTGCACGGAATCGACCAGGAGAAGCCGAAGCGGCGACGGTCGCCGAGGAAGCCGAAGCCGGAGGAGGCAGGGTGAGGACGCTCCTGCGGCTGGTCGTCCTCGTCGGGCTCGCGATCTGGGGCTGGCGGCACTTCGTCGGCTCGCGCGAGCCGCAGGAGCGGGCGAGCGTGTCGTTCGCGGACGGGTCCGCGATCGTGCTCGAGCCAGGGTCGGCCGCGTTCGAACGGCTCGCGGCGCTCGCTCGCTCGGCCCTCCGGCCGTGAACGACGAGGAGCTCGGGCGCCTGCTCGTCGAGCGCGCCCTGCTCGAGGGGGACTTCGTCCTCCGCTCCGGGAAGCGCTCGACCTGGTACCTCGACAAGTACCGCTTCGAGACCGAGCCGGACGTCCTGCGGGCAGTCGGCGAGAGCCTCGCGGAGGCCGTCGCCGAGCACGAGCCGGAGGCGATTCGCCTTGCCGGCCCCGCGCTCGGGGCGGTCGCGTTGGCCGCTTCGGCATCGCTGACGTCCGGGCTGCCGTTCATCATCGTCCGCGGTGAAGCCAAGGAACACGGCACGGCGAAACGCATCGAGGGGCCGTTCGAGCCCGGCGAGCTCGTTTGCCTCCTGCCGCACGTCGTCACGCCCGGCGGCGCTCTCGCGGAGGCGGTGTCGGCGCTCCGGGAGGAGGGCCTCGTCGTCCGAAACGCCGTGTGCGTGGTCGACCGAGAGGAGGGCGGTTCCGACGCGCTCGCGCGCCTCGGCGTCCGCCTGCGGCCCCTTTTCAGGGCCGAAGACCTCCTGGAATTGCGAAAAACCGCCGCAAAACGGCATGGTTGAGCCAAATAGGAAGGGGTGTTAGGCTCCTTCGGTCCCCCAGCAGGGCGAACCCGACGTTAGGAGGAGGGACAGTGACCAAGCAAGACTTCGTGGATGCCGTCGCCGACAGGGCCGGCATGTCCAAGCGCGACGCCGGCGCTGCCGTCGACGCCATGCTCGACACGATCACCGCGACGCTCAAGAGAGGCGACTCCGTCACCTTCACGGGCTTCGGCAAGTTCTCGACCTCGCATCGCGCCGCGCGCATGGGGGTCAACCCGCGCACGGGCGAGAGGGTGCAGATCCAGGCCACGATCGTTCCGAAGTTCTCGGCTGGAAGCGCGCTCAAGTCTGCCGTCAAGCAGTAACGCGGGCGTTCGCCCGGCTTTCGAGGGGCCGCCGTCGCGCGGCCCCTCTGCGTTGGCCGCCGAACGCCGGTGTCAGACACCGGGATCGGCTCCCTCCACCAGTCCGCGCGGTGAGGGCGATGTCGTCTCGCCCTCCTCCGCTCGGAACGCCCCGCTGAAGCCATCGATCGGTGGAGCGATCGTCGGACCATGTGACCTGCGGCTCTCGACGGCCGAGCGGTGTCCGACACGTAGTTTGAGATACGAACGTATGTTCGCTAGCCTCGGTTCATGCAGCTCAGCTTCGACGCGGCGGACCGGCTGGTCGAGCTCGTGCAGGCGCGGCGTGGCGCGGTCGCCGCCGAGGAGGCTGCCCGCGTCCTCTTCGCGCTCGAGCGGGCGCCGGCGGCGCTCGCGCACTCTCTCCTCGCGGACGTCGTCCAGGGCGACGCGCGTCTCACGTGGCTCGGGACGCGAGTCGGCCTGGACGGCGAGCCGTCCGGGGGCACGCCGATCGAGGAGGCGGAGTTCGTCGTCTTCGACCTCGAGACGACGGGACTGTCGGCGAGCAGGTGCCGCATCTGCGAGATCGGGGCGGTCCGGGTGCGGTCGCTCGCGGTCGAGGACACCTTCGAGACGCTCGTCGACCCCGGCACGGCGCTCCCCTCGTACGTCGCGGGGCTGACCGGGATCAGCGACGCTGACCTCCGACGGGCGCCGCGCTCGGAGCTCGCCGTGCGCCGCTTCCTCAGCTTCGCGGGCGACGCTCCGCTCGTCGCGCACAACGCACGCTTCGACCTCGCCTTCCTCGAGCACGAGGTCGACCGGCTCACCCACCGCCGGGTCGCGGCGCCGATCGTCGACACCGTCTGGCTCGCGAGGAAGCTCTTGCAGCGGCGGAGCGGGCGCTTCTCCCTCGCTCACCTCGCCCACTTCTTCGGCACGTCGACGGAGCCCTGTCACCGCGCGCTGCCTGATGCGCTCGCGACGGCCGAGATCCTCATCGGGCTCCTCGGGCTCGCCCAGGAGCGAGGTGCGCGGACGGTCGCCGACGTGATCGCGCTCGCAGCTCCCCGAGCGCGCCGGCTCCACTCGAAGCGGGTGCTCGTCGCCGGTGCGCCCACGACGCCCGGCGTCTACCTCTTCCGCGACCGGAACGACACCGTGCTGTACGTGGGCAAGGCGCGCGACCTCCGCGCGCGCCTCCGTTCCTACTTCTCGGGGGACCGGCAGCGACCGGCCGTCGAAGCGGCACTCGGGGCGCTGGAACGCGTCGAGTGGCGCGAGCTCGGCTCCGAGCTCGAGGCGGCACTCGAGGAGCTGCGGCTGATCCGCGAGCTCCGGCCTCCCGCGAACGCTCGCGCGGCGCGACCGGATCGCTACGTCTACCTGGCGCGACGCGGAGAGCGCTGGGCCGTCGTCACGGAGCCGGGCCCGTTCGGGCCGCTACGGAGCAGGAACCGCGCGCGCCTGGCCGCGCGGGCGCTCGACGGGTTCGAGGGCGA
>JBOHBD010000250.1:0-2366 GCA_050698195.1 Gaiellaceae bacterium | reverse complement strand
CCGCTTCACCGGTCGCAAGCTCTTCGTCGTCCTGATGATCGGGATCCTGATGCTGCCCGCGGCGGGTCTCGTCATCCCGCTGTACGTCGTGCTCGCGCGCTACGGCCTCACGAACCAGGAAGACGCGCTGCCGACGGGCGCGCTCGCCGGGGTGATCGTCACCTTCATGACGTTCCTGCTCCCGTTCGCGGTGTGGACGCTGCGAGGCTTCATCCTCGGCGTCCCGAAGGAGCTCGAGGAGGCGGCGATGGTCGACGGCTCGAGCCGGTTCGGCGCCTTCGCCCGGATCCTGCTGCCGCTCGTGGCCCCCGGCCTCGTGGCGACGTCGATCTTCGTCTTCATCACCGCGTGGAACGAGTACATCTTCGCCAACGTCATCTTGAGCAGCCAGTCGAACCACACGCTCACGATCTGGCTCTCGTACTTCTCGGGGACGAGCCGGAACACGGACTGGGGCGCCCTGATGGCGGCGTCGACGCTGACGGCGATCCCGGTCGTGATCTTCTTCCTGCTCGTGCAGCGGAAGATCGCCTTCGGGCTGACCGCCGGCTCCGTCAAGGGATGACGAGCGAGCTCGAGCGGCTCGCGGCTGCCTGCGTCTTTCCCGGCTTCGAAGGCCCGGCTGAGCCGGAGTGGGTGCGGCGGTGGGTGGAGAGAGGGCTCGGAGGTGTCGTCCTCTTCGGCTGGAACGTCGAGAGCGCCGGGCAGCTGCGCGCCTTGACGTCGTCGCTGCGCGCGGAGCGGCCAGACCTTCTCGTCGGGATCGACGAGGAGGGCGGCGACGTCACGCGGCTCGAGGTGGCGACGGGAAGCTCGTACCCGGGGAACGCCGCGCTCGGCGTGGTCGACGACGTGTCGCTCACGGAGCAGGTGGCGGCAGCGATCGCGGGCGACCTCGCCGACGTCGGCGTGAGCCTCAACCTCGCGCCGGTCGCCGACGTCAACACGAATCGGCAGAACCCCGTCATCGGAATCCGCTCGTTCGGCGCGGACGCCGCGCTCGTGTCGCGGCACGTCGCGGCAGCAGTACGCGGATTCGAGGGCGCGGGAGTCGCAGCGTGCGCGAAGCACTTCCCGGGGCACGGCGACACCGCCGAGGACTCGCACCACGAGCTTCCCGTCGTGGAGTCGCTCGAGGACGAGGCGCTCGCTCCCTTCCGGGCGGCGATCGAGGCGGGCGTGCAGTCGATCATGACCGCGCACATCGTCGTCCGATCGGTCGGAGAGTCCCCGGCGACGATGAGCCGCGAGCTCCTGCACGAGCTCCTCAGGGGAAACCTGGGTTTCGACGGGATGGTGATGACCGACGCGCTCGAGATGCGCGCGATCGCCGGGACGGTGGGGGTCGAAGAGGGAGCCGTGCGGGCGATCGCCGCGGGAGCCGATGCGCTCTGCCTCGGTCACGATCTCTTCGAGGAGTCGGTGCGGGGCGTCTGCGACGCGCTCGTCGAGGCGGTGCGAAGCGGCCGGTTGCCGGAGTCTCGTCTCGTCGAAGCCGCGGAACGCGTGCGACGTGTGTCGGCGTGGGCTTCCCGTTCGGAGTCTCGGCGCCGACCCGACCGCGACGTCGGTCGTGAGGCCGCAGCACGAGCCCTTCACGTCGCGGGGAGCGGAACGCTCTCCCGCGCGGCGCTCGTCGTCGAGCTGGCGCCCGAGCCGAGCATGGCGGCCGGGCGAATGCCGGAGGGGCCCGGGGACTGGTTCCGCAACGTCGTTCCGGGCGCGGAGCTCCTGCGTCTCCACGACGACTCCGTGGGCGCTGCGGTCACGGCGGCGGACGGCCGCCAGCTCGTGATCGTCACGCGGGACGCACATCGTCACGAGTGGGAGCGCGCCGCCGTGGAAGCCCTCCTGGCCGCGGCCGACGACGCGATCGTCGTCGAGGTCGGGATCCCGGGCTGGCGGCCGGCGGGCGCAGCGACCTATGTTGCAACCTACGGCGCCGCCCGCGTCAACGTGGAAGCCGCCGCGGAGGCGCTATACTCCGACTCGCATCGCGGGGTGGAGCAGTCTGGTAGCTCGCCGGGCTCATAACCCGGAGGTCGCAGGTTCAAATCCTGCCCCCGCTATGTCACAATTGTGCGACCGCCGACCAGGCGGTCGCGCTGTTTCTGGGGGAGTATCGAGGGCGAGTGTTGCCGCGAGCCGAAGCGTTCGGTCGTGCTTGTCGTACGCGACCTCGACGTCGAAGTCCTCGAAGAGCTGTGCGAGCTCTGGCGGCTCGTAGTCGGCGAGTGCGTCGCTCAGGTCGGGGACAGAGGCGAGCATGGCCTCGACCGCGTCGGGATGGACGTCGCTCGGCGGCTGCGCCTCGCGTGAGGCGAGTTCGCGTTCGAGCCGCTCGCGCTCGGCTGTCAGTTCGACGA
>JBOHBD010000249.1:0-2293 GCA_050698195.1 Gaiellaceae bacterium | reverse complement strand
CCGACTGGGGTGCCGCGATGTACGGCGAGATGGCGAAGGTCGGACTCCGGCAGACCGTGATCGGCGTCCGATATAGGCCCAGCGAGCCCATCGTGATCCAGGACAAGCCGCTCCTCGACCGTGTGATTCCGAACGCCCTCGACGCGGGGCTGCGCGTCGTCGTCGCCGTGTACCCGTACCCGACGCGAGAGATCGAGGCGGGGCTCGGGTCGCCGCGTCTCTTCGGCGCGTACGTCTCTGCGGTCGCGCAGGCGTTTCCGCGGGCGACGCAGTTCGTCATCGGCAACGAGCCGAACCAGCCTGCGTTCTGGCGCCCGCAGTTCAAGAAGTCGGGCGCGAACGCGTCCGCAGCGGCGTTCGGGCCGTACCTCGCGGCTGCGTACGACGCGTTGAAGGCGCTCGACGCCGACTACGAGGTCGTCGGAGTCGGGCTCTCTCCTCGCGGGAACGACAAGCCGTACGCGAAGAGCAACGTGTCGACCTCGCCGGTGCGCTTCCTCCGTGCCCTCGGCACGTGGTACCGGACGAGCGGACGCACCCGGCCGCTGATGGATTCGTTCAGCTTCCATCCCTATCCGAACCGCGCGACCGACTCGCTCGACCGGGGCTACCCGTGGCCGAACGCGGGCTTCCCGAACCTGGACCGGGTCAAGCAGGCCCTCTGGGACGCATTCGACCGCACGTCTCAGCCGACGACGCTCGGGGGTCTCGGCCTCCACCTGGACGAGGTCGGATGGCAGGTCGACACGACGCGACTCCCGGGATACCAGGGCACGGAGAACGTCCCGGTGACCGACGAGCTGACCCAGGCGGCGATCTACGGCGACCTGGTCAGGCGGGCGGCGTGCGACCCGGACGTGCGCTCGGTGAGCTTCTTCGGGTTTCGCGACGACGGTCTTCGGACGGGGTTCCAGGCGGCGTTGCTCCGAGCCGACGGGACGCCGCGGCCGGCCGCAGCCGCCGTGCAGAGCGCGATCGCCGACGCTGCGACCGGATGTGTCGAAGCGACGGTCCCGTGGATCCCGGCCGGCGACGTCCTCGGGGCTCAGATCGATCTCGAGACCGACACCGGCTCATCCGTCACGGCGAGGATCGCGGCTGGTGAGGACGCGCGCGCAGTCGTCTGCGTGCGGGAGCTCTCGGCCCGGGGGATCGGTGGAGCCACCTGGCGACCGATTCGACCGCGGGCGGCTCGCTGCTCGAGGACGTCCGTGCTGGGGCGACGTCCGCTGACCATGGTGCTCCGCGTGCCGGCGGGCGAGGACGTTCGCGGTCGGGTCGCGGCACGGTTGGCAGCGGAGGCCAACCGGGCCCGAAGGACGTTCGTCCTGTACGACCTGCCGGTCCTCCGCTGACCGCTTGACATCGAACACGTGTTCGCTTACTCTACGAACACATGTTCGCTCGACTGGCCATCGTCGCCCTCGTTGCCGTGTTCCTGTGGGCGGTCTTCGCGCGCGACACCGGAGCGGGAGCGCTGGAGCGACATCACGTCGTGCAGCCGGGTGACACGCTCTGGTCGATCGCGGTCGCAGGCTACGCGGGCGATCCGCGAGAGGGCGTCTGGAAGCTCCAGCGCCGGAACGAACTGCACGGCGCGACCATCGTGCCCGGGCAGCGGCTGGCGCTTCCTTAGAGGAGCCCGTGACCACGCCGTCCTGATATAGAGAGGGCCGCATGGCGAGCGAGCGCATCCTCGAGCTGCTGCGGCGTCCTCTCGACCTCGACGAGTACACGGAGATCCGCGAGCTTTGGAAGACCCATTCCATGGCCGAGGACACTCGTGACCTGCCGGGGCTGATCTCGACACTCACCGAGGACTGCGTCTACGAGGTGATCGGCACGGGTGCGCGGTGGGAGGGTCACGAGGGCGCGGCGCGCTTCTACACAGAGCTCCTGACCGCGTTCCCGGACATCCACTTCGACCTCGAATACATCGTCATCGGCCCTCAGGGCGTGTGCGAGGAGGCGCGTGTGACCGCGACCCACGAGGCGCGCTGGCTCCAGCACGAGCCGACCGGCGAGCGCCTCGAGTGGCGCAACGCGATCTTCTTCCCGTGGGATCCCGCGGCGAAGAAGTTCAAGGGCGAGATGGTCTACACCGACCTCGCCTTCTCGCAGGCGCGGTCGAGCTAGACCGCGACGACGGCGCCGGTGGACGCCTCGGGCGGCAGCACGTCCGACGGACGCCGCCGCGCGACGTTCCAGAACGCGTCGACGACGGTCGGGGCGAACTGCTTCCCACGGCCGGAGCGGACCTGGAGCATCGCCTCGTTCAGCGACAGCCCGTGCG
>JBOHBD010000248.1:0-3152 GCA_050698195.1 Gaiellaceae bacterium | reverse complement strand
GTCTTCCCCTGGGTGCGAGTCCGGACACCCGCTACAGCCAGGACGTCGTCGAGCTCCCCGTCGGAAGCGTTCTCGTCCTCTATTCCGACGGGCTCGTCGAGCGGCGCGGACGACCGATCGACGTGGGGCTCGACGAGCTGCAGCGCGCGGCCCTCGACGGTCCACGAGAGCCGGAAGCGCTGGTCGAGCACCTGCTCGCGCGATTGGTCGGTTCCGAAGAGCGCGGCGACGACGTCGCCCTGCTCGCCGTCCGTCTCCTCGCCGTCGCGCCGCGGCCGCTTCGACTACGGGTGCCGAGCGACGTCGGCTCACTCGATCTCGTACGAGACGCGCTGCGGGTGTGGCTCGGGGGGACTCCGTTCGACCGCGCAGACGCGCATGACGTCGTGCTCGCCGTCTGGGAGGCGTGTGCGAATGCGATCGAGCACGGCGGCGACGCGAACGACTTCGTTCAGCTGCAAGCCGACCTGGTCGACTCGCGGCTCCGGATCACGGTGGAGGACGAAGGTCGGTGGGCGCCTCACGTGGAGCGAGCCGACCGAGGGCTCGGACTCCGTCTGATGCACGCGGCGATGTCCTCGGTCGACGTCGCGCCGGGTGCGGCGGGGACGCGCGTGACGCTCGAGAAAGCGCTCCCCGACTGATGGTCTAGAAGATCCAGATCAGCAGCAGGATGATGATGATGAGCGCGATCACTCCACCACCGATGTACATGCCCCAGCTCCTTCCGTCGTTGACCTCCTGAGCGTTCCACGCGGCGGTGCCGTCGAAACGCGGCGGGGAGGTTTGGGCTTCTCCGGACCGGGCTACTCGACCGCAGCAAGCTGTTCTCTCGAAAGGAGCCGAAGATGCCGCCACGAGGCGTGGAGAAGGGGTCGAAGCGGGCGAGGCAGTACGAGCACATCAAGGACTCGCTGGAGGACCAGGGGAAGTCCGAGGATCTCGCCGAGGAGATCGCCGCCCGCACCGTGAACAAGGAGAGAGCCCGCAGCGGCGAGGCGAGGGAGTCCTCGAAGCTATCCAAGCAGGACATCTCGTCGGGCCGGCGCGGAGGCATTCGCAGTCATCGCAAGGGACCCCGAGGACGCACCCGCGATCAGCTGTACGAAGAAGCCCGCGACCGCAACATCCGGGGGCGCTCGAAGATGTCGAAGGCGCAGCTCCAGCGTGCCCTCGGCGGACGCCCCTAGCACCGCTTCGTCGTTTTGGCCGCAACCGCGGTGGGTACGCCCAGCGTGTGACCGACCTTCTCGATTCACGTGGCGAGCGCCGACGTGACCCACGCGTAAGCTGGACCCTCCGAGAGGGTCGGGTCGGCACGCACTGCGACCGTCCCCCTGCAACCCGCCCATGACCGCTGTGATGGATCGAGACGTCGACGCACTTCTGATCGCGTACCACCGTGGCGGCGACCAAGACGCACGCGAGCGTGCGCTGATCGAGCTGATGCCGCTCGTGCGGGCGCTCGCGAACAGGTACAGCGGGCGCGGCGAGCCCTTGGAGGATCTCGTACAGGTGGGTGCGCTCGGCCTGATCAAGGCCGTCGACCGCTTCGACGTCGACCGAGGGGTCGAGTTCTCGAGCTACGCGGTGCCGACGATCGTCGGTGAGATCCGGCGCCACTTCCGGGACAAGGCGTGGGCGATGCACGTCCCGCGCCGGCTGAAGGAGCTGAGCGTACGGCTCTCGCGCGTCCTCGACGAGCTCACGACGGAGCTCGGCCGCTCGCCCACGATCGCCGAGCTTGCCCAGGCGACCGGGGCGGAGGAGGAAGAGGTCATCGACGCTCTAGACTCCGCGCACGCGTACGCGACTCGCTCGCTGCACGCCCCGTTCGAGGACGGTGGCGACGACACCCTGGCAGAGAAGCTCGGGGCGGAGGACTCCGGGTTCGAGGAGGTCGAGGAGGGCTCGCTCATCGCCGCCGGCCTCGACGCGCTCGACGAGCGCGAGCGACGCATCGTCGAGCTTCGCTTCTTCGACGAGATGACGCAGTCCCAGATCGCCGCCGAGGTCGGGATCTCCCAGATGCACGTCTCTCGCCTGCTCCGGCGAGCGCTTACCATCATGCGGGGGCGGATCGAGGAGGTGTCGGAGGGCGATGAGTGAGACGGTCGTTCGGCTCACGTTTCCGGCCAAAGCGGACTACCTGCTGCTCGCGAGGCTGGCGCTCGGCGGGCTCGCACGGACCATGCCCGTCGGTCCCGAGCTCGTGGCCGATCTGAAGCTTGCCGTTACGGAGGCGTGTGGAAACGCCGTGCGGCACGCGTACGGCGATGGCGGAGGGTCGATCGGAGTCGAGTTCATCGTCACCGACAACAGGGTCGAGATGATCGTCGAGGACGAGGGCGCGGGTATCGAGCTTCCCCTGATCGAGGAGCTAATCGCTCCCGAGACGCCTCCAGAGCCTGTCGAAGGCGGGATGGGGATGGCCATCATCCGGGCGATCGTCGACGACTTGGACGTCCGCGACGGCCGAGACGGTCGCGGCACGGTCGTGCACATGACGAAGTACCTCGCCGCCGCGCCGGCGTAGAACCGCGGGGCGTTCTACGCTTCGCCGTCGAGCTCGGCGAGCGCTTGCGCACGGGACGGCGCCACCGGAAGGACCCGGTCGAGCGTCGTGATCTCGAAGATCCGGCGCGCGGTCGATTGCGGCAACACGACCCGAATCTCCGCGCCCCGTCCGTCCGCTTCGCGCACCACGCGTACCAAGAGCCCCAGTGCCGTCGAGTCCATGAAGGACACGCTCGTGAGGTCGGCCACGAGGCGGTCGTTATCGGCCACCGAGGAGAAGGTCGCGCTCAGGTCCGGTGCGACGAACGCGTCGAGCTCGCCCTCGGCGATCACGACGGTCGCCCGGGATCCTCGGTCGACGGTCAGTCGGTGCACGGCATCAGGAAAGCAGCTCGCGAGGTCCGGGGGACGATGGTCTTCACGGCCTCGGACCTCGCGTCGTTACGTGAGCCGTCGTTCGCGGATCGCGTTCCAGACGAACAGGATGATCAAGGCGCCGACGATCGCGGCGATCCACGTCGAGATGTCGAAGAACTCGTCGATCGGGTCACCGACGCCGAGTACGGATGCGAGAAAGCCCCCTAGCAACGCGCCACCGATCCCGACGAGCGTCGTGACGATGAAGCCGCCTCGCT
>JBOHBD010000247.1:0-6787 GCA_050698195.1 Gaiellaceae bacterium | reverse complement strand
GCTCTATGCCGCCGGGGGAGCGCTGGATCGCCGCCAGGCGTCGTCCTCCTCGGTCGCGCCATACCTCAGGTGTGGCCGCTCCCTGCGTCCTTGCCTCGCGCCGACCAGCGGCACCCCTGCGACGAGGCCCGTTCCGCCAAGCCCTCCTAGGCGCGCCGAGCCCGTCGGCCGAGCGTCGAGACGAGGCGTGGGCCGTGTCGTCCCAGGAGTCGCAGCACCTGTCGCTGCTGCGATGCGGGGAGACGGCGGTACATCCTGTACAGCACCAGCAAGAGCGTGAGGCCGCGGAAGATCACGCGGGCACGATACCCCACTCGGTCCCGGGCGCTGCCGGTCCTCGCCGGGTCGGGGTTCAGAGCGATCGGGTAGACTCCGACCCTTCCAGGGGAAAGGCCATGTCCGAGCTCGAAGATCCAGCAGTCGAGACGGGATCCCTATTCGCAGAGGCGATCCGCGAGCATCTCGACCTCAAGGCGCGTAACTCCACGCTGAACGGTGACATGCCGCTCGATCGCTACCTCGACGGCGACCTCCTCGAGAACCATCCGCTCTTCAAGAGCGAGGAGCAGGCGCGAATCGAGGAGACGATGGACGGAGAGCCGGCCGCGGAGATGAGCTCGGAGCGTCTCCCCTGGCCCGGCGAGGAGACGGTCGAGAGCGTCGAGGGCGCTGCGCTCGACGAGACGCTCTGGACGGGCCGTCCGCGCGACTTCGACTGGGGCGACTGAGCCAATCCCGCCAGGGCCACGCCCGTGACCCCCGAGGAACGCCTCCAGCGCTACGCCGAGCTCGCCGTCCGCGTCGGCGCGAACGTCCAGGAAGGCCAGGACGCGATCGTCACCTGCCTCGTCGAGCATGCCGAGATCGCCCGCGCGGTCGCCCGCGAGGCCTACCGCGCCGGGGCTCGGCACGTGGTCGTCCTCTACGGCGACCTCCATCTCCGCCGGGCCGCCATCGAGCTCGGGCCGGGGGAGGAGCTCGGCTGGTCGGCTCCCTACCTCCTCGACTGGTTCCGAAGGTGGGGCGAGGAACGGCCCGCGCTCATCGCGCTCACCGGGAATCCGAGCCCCGACCTGCTGGCCGATCTCGACCCCGCGCTCGTCGGCCGCGCCGAGCCGAAGGAGCTTCGAGCCGTCAGCCTCGAGCACATCGGTGCCCGCCGCATCAACTGGACCATCGTCTCCGCGCCGAACCCCGGCTGGGCGACGCAGGTCTTCGGCGAGCCGGACACCGAGCGGCTCTGGGCAGCCGTCGCCACCGCGACGCGGCTCGACGAGCCGGATCCCGTCGCGGCCTGGAACGAGCACGTGACGAGGCTCAAGGCCAGAGGGGAGGCTCTCGACGCACACGGCTTCGACGCGGTTCGCTTTCGCGGCCCGGGGACGGACCTCACGGTCGGGCTGCTCTCCGAAGGGCACTGGCTGAGTGGGGACCACGAGACGGAGACCGGGATCCGACACATCCCGAATCTCCCGACGGAGGAGGTCTTCACGAGCCCCGACTGGCGGCGCGCGGAAGGCACGGTCCGCTCGACGGCTCCGCTTCTCGCCGCGGGGACGCGCGTCGACGACCTCGAGGTCCGCTTCGAGGGTGGGAAGATCGTCGAGGTCGAAGCCTCGGCGGGCGCCGACATCATCCGCCAGCAGCTCGACACGGACGAGCAGGCTCCGTCCCTCGGCGAGGTCGCGCTCGTCGACGGCGGCTCGGCGGTCAAGAAGACGGGGCTCGTCTTCCACGACACTCTGTTCGACGAGAACACGACCTGCCACATCGCCTTCGGCGCCGGGTTCCCGATCGCGGTGGACGGCGCCGAGAACCTTTCCCCCGACGAGCTCCTCGCGCTCGGCGTGAACGTCTCCGGCGTCCACACGGACTTCATGATCGGGGGCCCCGAAGTCGACGTCGACGGCCTCGACGCGGACCGCCGGGCGACGCCGATCATCCGCGGCGACGTCTGGCAGCTGACCTAGCCAGCGCCCGAATCGCCCCTGTGGAGCGATCGGCGCACTCTCTTCACACCTCGAGGGACAGGCACTGCAACGGCGGTTGGCGCTGAATTGGCGCCCTTTCGTTGCAGAGAGCTCGCAAATACCGCACAACCATGCCGGATGTCGTGTCAATGTCAGTAGTGCCATTGACAAGACTGCACAAGTGATGTCATAGTGAAGTCACAATGCAGCTCGACAACCACGTCCAAGCGATCCAGGAGGACCTCGCCGCGACCGCTGGCATCGGCGACGACGCGACCGCGCAGGCCGCTCGCCGCCTGAGCGAGGCCCTCGCCTCGACCCTGCACCTCCGTCTGCTCGACCTTCTCGGCGAGGCGGCGCTGGAGATCGGCGGCCAGCTCGACGCCGGCCGCGTCGAGGTGCGGCTCGCCGGACGCGAGCCCGAGCTCGTCGTCGTCATGGAGGACACCTCGGACTCGGTCCAGGTGGCCCCCGGGGAGGAGTACACGGGGCGCATCACTCTTCGTCTCCCCGAGACGCTCAAGGCAAGCGTCGAGCAGGCGGCTGCGCAGGAGGGCGTCTCGACGAACGCCTGGCTGGTGCGCACGATCGCCCGCATGCTCGACACGCGCTCGCACAGGCGCGGCAGACACCGAATCCAGGGCTACGCCCAGGGCTGAAAGGAGAACGACATGCTTCTGTCCCCTCTCCCGTTCGACTACGCCATCCTCCTCGACCCCGGCGACCGCATTCGCAAGACGCGCAAGCGGACTTCGGGCCGCCGAGTCCGCCGGACGTCCGGCAAGGCTGCGAAGGTCTAGGGGTCGAAGGTGCAGGTCTTCGAGACTCCCGGGAGCGTCTCCCTCCAGGTAAGGCTCCCGAGTGGAAGCGTCGTGGTCACGACGGTCGACGAGCCGCGCACGAGCGTCGAGCTCATCGCCAAAGGCCGTCGTGGCCCCGACGCGATCGAGGACGTCGTCGTCCGCGCCGACGAGCGGCACGGCGGCCACACGATCACGATCGAGCAGAAGGACAAGTTCCGCTGGGGGCCGATCCAGATCAGCTGGGGCGGCGACATCGAGGTCCGCGTCACGTGCCCTCCGGGCTCCGACCTCGAGCTCGCGGGGGGCTCGACCGACCTTCGCGTCGAGGGCGAGCTCGGCGAGGTCTCGGCGCGCTCGGCGTCCGGCGACCTCCGGCTCGACACCGTCCGGAACAAGCTTCAGGCCAAGACCGCGAGTGGCGACATCACCGTCGGAGCAATCGAGTCGGACGCGTCCGTGGTCACTGTCTCCGGCGACCTCGGCATCCGTCGCGTCGACGCGACGCTCACCGCGCGGTCCGTCTCCGGGGACGTTCGCATCAGCGCCCTCCGCGCCCCGCTCACGCTCTCGACGACGTCGGGCGACGTCAACCTCGAGTCCGTCGAGGCAGGCGAGGTCCGCCTGCAGACGGTCTCCGGGGACGTCCGGATCGGTGTCGGTCGCGGAACGCGCGTCTGGATCGACGCGACGTCCGTCTCGGGCGACCTCGGCTCGGAGATCGGTCTCGCCGACCAGCTGCCGGGCGAGCCGTCGACCGAGGAGCAGGAGGGGGACGTCGTCCCGCTCCAGGTGAGGACGGTCAGCGGCGACGTCGCGATCGTTCGCGCCGCCGCAGCGCTCGCCTAGTCTTCAGCCGGCGCGGACGAGCTCGACGACGTCGTCGTGGCGGCCTTCGCGCAAGAGCTCGTAGACCCGCTCGTTGCCGCCCAGGCCCTGCCGCGCGGTCAGGATCGTGAAGAGGCGACCCTCGTCGAGCCCTCTCTCCCGGGCCGCCCGGACGATGCGTGCGATCGCGGTCAGCGGCTCGCGGCCGTCGAACTGCCACGCGGGGTAGAGCCAATCGGTCGAGCCGGGCTCGCGCACGGCGACGAGCTCGCCGTCGCGCCGCATCGCCTCGATCCGCAACGGGTCGATCGAGAGACGCGCCGCTAGCCACGTCGCCGGCATACAGCCTGCGTACCGGTCGGAGGCCGCCGTGCTCATGCGCCGCAGCCTATCGCTCGAGGTCTGGCGAGGCCGGAACCCTCTACGGCAACTGCGCCGCCAGCCCCTCCCAGGTCTCGGCGTCCCCGCCGCCCTCGAACGTCGTCACGATCCGGCCCTCGGCGTCGACGACGATGACGTGCGGCTGGTAGTCGGCGCCCAGCCGCAGGGCACGCTCGCGCAGCGGATCCTGGATCGACGGCCACGTCCACCCGTACTCCCTGACGAACGTGCGCGCCTCCTCGGGCGTGTCCGCGACGTTGATCCCCAGGTACGCGAGCTCCGGGTGATCCTGCTGAAACTCTGCGTAGGCGACCGCCTCGCTCTGACACGTGCTTCACCAGGACGACCAGACGTTCACGAACACGGGCCGGCCGCGGTAGCCGGCGAGCGAGATCCGCTCTCCGTCGAGGGACGTGCCCTCGATGTCCGGCGCCGGCGGGCGGTTGGACGCGTCGTCAGGCGCTCCGGCTTCGGTCGCCGTCGAGCCCGGCGGCGAAGCTTGCCCGCCCGAATCGCTCCCGCAGCCGGCGACGACGGCGACGAGCGCTGCTGCCAGGAGCAAGGCACGCACGGAAGTCACTGTAGTCCCGCCCCTACGCGCCCCCAGGCGAATTCATCGTTTCGCAACGGGGGTGAGGACCCCGCGCGCAACGACCGATAGACGACGTGATGCGCCGCATCCTTCTTCTCTGCTGCCTCGTCATCTCCTTCGCCGCCGCCGGTACCGCCGGCGCGCAGTCGCAGGTGCGCCCATCCTGGGCCGCTCCGCAGATCGCGGCGGTCGTCGACGCAGGCCTGCTGGCGCCCACGACCGCGGAGTTCCGGCCCGACGCGCCGCTCCTGTGGGGAGAGCTCGCGATCGTTCTCGCCTCTCTCGGCGTGCCCGAAGTCGCCGTGTCCGATCCGTACCGGCCCGTGACCGTGCGCGAGCTCGACGCGCAGCTCGTCACCGCCGTCGGGTTGCGCCCCTCTGCCCGCGACCTCCGGCTCGCGGCCCTCGACGTCGGCCTCGCACCGACGCCGTGGCTCGGCACGGAGACCGTCGCGCGGCTGCTCGGCCTGCGGGTCAACCATCTCAAGCACGAGGACCAGCTCGAGCTGCAGCTCTCCCAGCCCGCGACCCGCGCGGAAGCCGCGTACTCGATCGCCCGCGTGCTCTCCCTCCAGTACGCCGAGATCGTCGCCGTGCGCCAGACGCTGGAGTCCTTCGCCTTCGAGGAGCTCACGAGCTGGCAGCAGACCGTCCTCCAGCGTGCGCTCCGCCTCGTCGGCTCGCCGTACGTGTGGGCGGGGATCTCCGAGAAGCCGCAGAAGCTCCTCGGGAAGGTCCTCCCCGGCGGCTTCGACTGCAGCGGCTTCGTCTGGCGCGTCTACAAGCTGGAGCCCTTCGCCGGTGCGCCTGGACTTTCGGCGGTGCTCAAGGGGAGGACGACCTACGACATGAGCGCCGAGGTCGTCCGCTCGGCGCGCCTCGCGCGGGAGAGCGTCCGGCCCGGAGACGTCGTCTTCTTCGGCTCCCGCGGCTCGCGCTCGAAGCCCACCGAGGTCGGGCACATGGGCATCTACGTCGGCTCGGGCTGGATGGTGCACTCCTCCGACCGCGGGACGACGCTGACGCCGATGACGGGCTGGTACGAGACCCGCTTCGCGTGGGCCCGAAGCCCGCTCGCCGAAGCCGGGCTCTCCTAGCCAGAGGCCCGCTTACGCCGTCGCGGCGAGAAGCCTCTCGCCCTCGCGGATGTACCGCGTCGCGCCGACCGAGCGGTAGAAGCCGAGCGCCTTCTGAAGTTGGACGTCGGCCTCCGGACGCCTCCCCGCCTCCAAGAGCGCTTCGGCCGCGCGCAGCCGCAGCTCGGCTTCGTCGACACGCCATGCGTGCTCGGCCGCGATGTCGGCCGCCCGCTCGAACTCGCCGACGAGGACGGCCGCTGCGGCACGAATCCACGGCCGGTCGGGAAGCCCAGAGAGCACGGCGGGCAGCTGTTCGGCCACCCCGAGCGTCTCCGCGTGGAGCGCGAGCGTCGTGACTCCGAAGCCGGTCTTGGCGCCCTCGAGCGACGAGAGGAGCTCGCGCGCGGTTCGTCGCGCCTCGGCTAGCCGCCTGAGCGCGAGGTCGACCCTCACCTGCACCGCGAGCGCGGGCTGGAGCGCCTGCGGGTCCTTCGCTTCCCGTGCGAGCTCGAGCGCACGCGCGGCGTCTGCTGCGGCGCTCCCCGGATCGTCGCGTGCGAGCAGAATGTCTGCCCGCCGCTCGCGCACGTAGGACTCCGCGTAATGCGGCGATCCTGCCTCGCACGCGGCGATGAACTCGTCGGCGGCAGGACGGAACTCGTCCCAGTGCCCGAGCTCGAACGCGCTCAACAGCAGCTGGGCCTCGACATAGCGGCCGACCGGGGCGTTCCCGAGCCTGTCTGCAGCTTCTTTCCCCTGGAGCTGGAGCTCGTAGGCTCGCTCGGCGTTCGCCTGCATGGCCGCGAGGTTGTTGTAGGCGCGCGCGAGATCCGGGTTGTTGGTCGCGTGCGCGATCTCGATTGCCCGCTCCAGATCGGCGATTCCGCCCTCGTCGCCCGCGTTGCCGCGGGCGCTGCCGATGTTGATGAGCGCCGCCGGGACGAGCTCCCCGAGGCCAAGGACGTCCGCCATCTCGAGCGCCTCGCGGCCCGTCCGCACCGCTTCCTCGGTCTCGTCGGAGAGCATCGCGTACCGAGAGACCTCGACGAGGACACGGGCCGCCGACGGGCTCGCAGGGCGACCGCGTACGAGCTCGCGCGCCCGATCGAGCTGCTCCCGCCCGCGGTCGTTCTGGCC
>JBOHBD010000246.1:0-5978 GCA_050698195.1 Gaiellaceae bacterium | reverse complement strand
GCCGTCGGGGCCGTTGCTCGCATCGTTCTCCGGGTCGTCGGCGCCCGCGTCCTCGTCCGAGGTCGAGCCGGCTTCCTCCGACTCCGCGGGGGGACCGCCGAGGTCGGAGCTCGAAGGCTTTTCGTCGCCGGTGCCGAGGGGCACGCTGGGGTCGGGCCCGGGGTCGCCTGCCGTTGCGGGGGCCGGCGGCTCGAGCTCGCGCCCCGGATCCGGATCGGCAGGTGGGGGGTCGGGAGCGCCGGGATCAGGGTCCAATACCTCGGGATGGGACGGTTCCGGGAACGACGGGAGCGAGGATGCTTCGGAGCCGAGGACGGGATCGGCCTCGACCCGCACGACCGGAGTCGAGGTCTCCGCATCGGGGAACGGAGGCGCGCCGCCGGCGTTCGGAGCCGCGTGACCCGGGTCGCCGCTCACCGGGGTACGGCCGCGCATGCTCTGGGAGCCCTGCGGGTCCGCGAGGGCTTCGGGAACCCGGACGACCGTGGTCAGCTGGCCGAGCACTGGCACCGCGATGCGCTCGATCGCGCCCGCAGGCAGCTCGAGGGCGACGATGACGAGGACGGGAAGAAGCAGAGAGGCACCGACGGGCACGAGCGCGTCCGAGAACACGCTGCCATCCCTCGCTACGCCGCCCTTCTTGACCATGCGCCGCAACAACACCTGCACTCCCTTCCGCCGTCTCGGCGAAGCCGAATTCGAACGAGACTCACGGTAGGGTCGCCACGGACCGGTACGTCCCCCTATAGGGGGCCGTGGATCCCCTGCACAAGTGATCCGGATGGCTCGAACGAGGGAACGATCGTCCCGCATCCGGGGATCGAGAGCAGATTCGTGCTCCCCCGATCGAGCGTGACGCGTGAACCTGATCGGGGGATCAGGTCACGGTGTCGACGTCGTCAGCCTCACGAGGCCGAGCGCGCCCCGTTGGGTCACGCGCACGAACAGCGAGCGCTGTCCGCACACCGTCGCCGTCAGGCGCTTCGCCCGCTGCCCGACCCACTGCGCTCTCCGTATCACGGTCCTCCGGTTCGGGGCGACGAGTGCGACCTCGTGGAGACCGCCCGGCGGGACCGTCGTGGTGAGGGCGAGGTCGCCGTCGAGCGGTGTCTGCAGCGGGATCCACCACACCTTCGTCGTCTTCTTCCCGAACGTGCGCCGATGGGAGGAGACGCGGTTGACCGTCCAGGGCTGCAGCACGTCACGCTCGGCGGCCAGGAGTGCCGCTTCGGCGGGGAAGAAGCTCGGCGCGATGATGCGCCAGGTGGCGGTCGAGATACCGGCTTTGCGCTCGTCCATCAGACGGTAGACCTCCGCCCAGGCCTCGCCCGGGTTCTCCGAGTAGTTGCTGCCGCCGTCTCCGGGGAACGCCTCGCCACGCGAGACGCGCGGACACACGGACGCCGAGCTCGCCCAGTGCTTGGGCCCCCAGTCGATCGCACGCCACGGCGCATTCACCCTGTGGAACGCGACGTGGTGCCCGTACTCGTGGCGAACGACCTCCTCCGGAGTCGTCCCGTCGACCGTCGTCTCCCCCAGCGCGACCATCTCGTTGCCCGAGTAGCAGCCGAGCGCGCGCGAGCCGCAGATGTCCCGCACCTCGACGAGTGTCGCGATGCGGGACGTGAGCTGCGAGATCTCCGGGCCGTGCGTGAGGCTTGCGATGAGCTCGGCCCACTTCTCGGGCGTCTCCGCCGGGAGCGCCTCCGAGACGAGCACCGTCACGACCTCGCCGGTCGAGGTCGTGATCGGCCCACCGCGCCAGGTGATCGCCGCCTGAGCGAGGCGTCGAACGCGGAGCGACGTGCCCGGCTGGCCGTCGACCGAGCGTGCGAACACGGGCGACCTCGGCACTCCGCCGGTCTCGTTGGCGCCGCTGCTCGCGCCTGCGCCCGAGATCGCGACGACGAACGCTGCGCCCAGAGCCGCGAGAAGGCGTGCCGGCGCCACCTGACCCTTATAGCCGCGTCTCTCTGAGAGACGGGTAAGAATCGCCCAACGCCTCTCCACGCCGAAACTCACCAAGTGACAAGTTGTAACTTGGGCGTCTTGGGCTAGGAATGCGGGCCGGCGGTCGCGATGCCCTTGCCCACGTCCTCGAAGCGGGCGAAGTTGTCGCGGAACATCCGGGCGAGATCGCGCGCTTTCTCGTCGTAGCGGGTCGGGTCGGCCCAGGTCAGGCGCGGGTTGAGCAGGCTCGTCTGCACGCCGGGGACCGCGACCGGGACGTCGAAGCCGAAGACCGGGTCGGTCCGGTATTCGGCGCCGGCCAGCCCGCCCGAGAGCGCGGCGTGGAGAAGTGCACGCGTCGCCTGGATCGGCATGCGATGCCCCTCTCCGAAGGGGCCGCCCGTCCAGCCGGTGTTGACGAGCCACACCGTCGCGCCGTGGCGGTCGAGCCGTTCGCCCAGCATTGCCGCGTAGACGGACGGAGGCTGCGGGAGGAAGGGCGCGCCGAAGCAGGCCGAGAACGTCGGCTGCGGCTCCTTCACGCCGATCTCGGTGCCGGCGAGCTTCGACGTGAAGCCGGAGAGGAACCAGTACAAGGCCCGGTCGCGCGTCAGCCGCGCGATCGGGGGCAGGATCCCGAACGCGTCGGCGGTGAGGAAGATCACGGAGCTCGGATGACCTGCACGCTTCGCGGGCAGCGCGTTCGCGATCTGCTCGAGCTTGTAGGCGGCGCGCGTGTTCTCGGTCTTCGAGTCGTCGTCGAGGTCGAGGACGCCCTGCTCGTCCACGACCACGTTCTCGAGCACGGTCCCGAAGCTGCGGGTGGTCTGGTAGATCTCCGGCTCGGCGTCCGCCGAGAGCCTGATCACCTTCGCGTAGCACCCGCCCTCGAAATTGAAGACGCCCGAGTCGGACCAGCCGTGCTCGTCGTCGCCGATCAGGTGACGGCCGGGGTCGGCGGAGAGGGTCGTCTTCCCCGTGCCGGAGAGGCCGAAAAAGACGGCGACCGTGTCGTCGTCTCCGACGTTTGCCGAGCAATGCATCGGAAGGACGCCCTCGCGCGGCAGGCGGTCGTTCAGCAGCGTGAAGATCGACTTCTTGATCTCGCCCGCGTAGTACGTCCCGCCGATCAGCACCTCGCCACGTGACGCGTGGAGGACGACGAACGTGCCGCTGCGCGTCCCGTCCTCGTCGGGGTCGGCCTCGACGGACGGCGCGTGCAGGACGAGCGCGTCGACCTCCATCCGACCGAGCTCCTCGGGTTTCGGATCGACGAAGAGCGTCTTCGCGAAGAGAGCGTGCCACGGGCTCTCGGTGACGACGCGCACGGCAATCCGGTGCTGCGGGTCGGCGCCCGCGAAGGCGTCGACGACGTAGACGTCGGCCTCGCCCAGGGCTGCCGCCACCTTCTCGCGCAGCCCTTCGAAGGCGGCCTCCGAGATGTCAGGATTGACGTCGCCCCACCAGATCCGCTCCTCGGAGCCTGGCTCGCGGACGACGAACTTGTCCTTCGGGGAGCGCCCGGTGTGCACGCCGGTGTCGACCACCAACGGGCCTCCCTCGGCCAGCCGGGCTTCGCCGCGGGCGAGAGCGTGCACGTAGAGCTGCGAGGTCGTCGGATGCCAGTGGATCCGGCCGCGCACCTCGATCCCGTGCCCTGCGAGGCCACCGCGATTCGGAACCGTCGCGATCATCGGCGCCTATCGTATGCGCCGCGCACTTTCGGAAGTGCGCTCGCCGGTGACTCCGCGCGTTACGCCCTGTCCCCAGCCGGGACGGGCCGCGAGGAGGGGACGCCGTCCTCGCGCGCCGCGAGAGCCGCGAAGCGGCCGCCGCGGGCGACGAGCTCCTCGTACCGCCCGATCTCGGCGACCCGCCCACGGTCGAGGACGACGATCTGGTCCGCGTCGCGCACGGTCGAGAGCCGGTGGGCGATGGCGATCGTCGTCCGTCCCTCGGAGAGCCGCTCGAGCGCCTCCTGCACCAATCGTTCGGTCTGCGTGTCGAGCGAGGACGTCGCCTCGTCGAGCACGAGCACGGGCGGGTTGCGCAGGATCGTCCGCGCGATCGCGATCCGCTGCTTCTCGCCCCCGGAGAAGCGGTAGCCGCGCTCGCCGACGACGGTGTCGTACCCCTCCGGGAGCGTCGCGATCAGCTCGTGGATCTGAGCCGCGCGGGCGGCAGCTTCCACCTCGTCGTCGGCCGCCTCGGGGTTCGCGAAGCGGAGGTTCTCGCGGACGGACGCGTGGAAGAGGTACGTCTCCTGAGAGACCACCCCGACCGACGCCGCGAGCGACTCGAAGGTGAGCTCGCGAACGTCGACGCCGTCGATCGAGACCGTGCCCTGCGTCGCGTCGTACAGCCGCGCGACGAGGTACGCGCACGTCGTCTTCCCCGAGCCGGTCTCGCCCACGAGCGCCGTCTTCGTCCCTGGGGGCACGGCGAAAGAAACGTCCTGCAGCGTCCAGGCCGCGTCGTCGTAGCGGAACCAGACGGATTCGAGCCGCACCTCCCCGCGTGGGCGTTCGAGCTCTCTCTCGCCCTCCGCGATCTCGACCCGCTGGTCGAGGTACTCGAAGATCCGGTCGAAGAGCGCGAGCGAGCTCTGCACCTCGAGCTGCACGCCGAGGAGGCTTCCGATCGGGAAGAAGAGCCGCGTCTGCAGCGTGGTGAAGGCGACGAGCGTTCCGATCGTGATCGTCGCGCTCCCCTGGGCGATCGTGAAGCCGGCGAACCAGTAGACGAGGGCGGGCATCACCGCGAAGGTCGTCTGGATCGCGGCCATCATCCAACGTCCGGTCATACGGCTCCGCACCTCGAGCTCGGCGAGACGACCGGACTCGGTCTCGAATCGCTGCGCGAGGTCCTCCGTGCGCCCCATCGTCTTCCCGAGCAGGATCCCGGAGACGGAGAGCGACTCCTGCACGATCGAGGAGACGTCGGCCAGCGACGCCTGCCGCTCCGCGGTCACCTTCTTGCGCTGCTCTCCGACCCGCTTCGTGAGCAAGACGAAGAGCGGCAAGAGGGCGAGGGCGAAGACCGCGAGCCGCCAGTCGAGGAGCACCATCGCGACGACGGTGGCGAGCACCGTGGTCACGTTCGCGAGCACGGAGGTCGCCGTCGAGGTGACGACGTTCTCGATGCCGCCGATGTCGTTCGCGATCCTGCTCTGCACCTCACCGGTGCGCGTGCGGGTGAAGAACGCGAGCGAAAGCCGCTGCAGGTGCCGGTAGACCTGCGAGCGCAGGTCGTGCATCACGCTCTGGCCGACCTGGTTCGACAGCAGTGTCTGCCATACGCCGAGCGCGCCGGTGACGATGGGGATCGCCACCATCCCGGCGACGAGCAGGCTCAGCAGACGGACGTCCTGCCCCGGGATCGCGACGTCGAGCACCTCGCGGAGCAGGAACGGCGAGACGGCGCCGAGCCCGGCCGACAAGACGATGAGGCCGGATACCGCGGCCAACCGCGCGCGATACGGGCGAAACAGGCGGACGATCCGACGGAAGTTCGCGCGGCGCACGGCAGGGTCGGCAGGACGCTCGGGCGGATCGCCGCGGGTGAAGGAGTCGAAGCGCCGGCCTGGCACGGTCGTAAGCGTGCCTGTCGGAAGGCCACCCGTGTCCGGCGGCGAAACCGATCTCGTGGACACTCGCGCTGCGACCGACCGCTTCCTCGAGCACGGCGGGCTGTCGGAGGCGACACGGCGGGCTTATCGCTCCGACCTGGAGGCCTTCGCACGCTGGCTCGAGAGTCGGAGCCTCGCTCTCGAGGACGTCGACGCGCGCGTCCTCTCCGAGTGGGTCGGCGACCTCGGCCGTGGCCGTCGCCGGCCCGCCGCGGCCACGATCGCGCGCCGCCTCGCAGCGGTCCGCTCGTGCCTCCGCTTCACGTTCGGACCGAGCCGCGTTCCCGACGCCGCCTTTGCCCCACGGACCCCGAGACGGCTGCCCGACGCACCGAAAGCGCCCGAGATCGAGGCGCTCCTCGCGGGCCTCGACGGCGACTCGCCGCTCGCGCTCCGGAAC
>JBOHBD010000245.1:0-10543 GCA_050698195.1 Gaiellaceae bacterium | reverse complement strand
CCCATACCTCAGGTATGGGCGCTCCCTGCGTCCTTGCCTCGCGCCG
The DNA here is from genome assembly GCA_050698195.1 of Gaiellaceae bacterium. Classification (GTDB taxonomy): domain Bacteria; phylum Actinomycetota; class Thermoleophilia; order Gaiellales; family Gaiellaceae; genus GMQP-bins7. The sequence continues at coordinate 10,497 of JBOHBD010000245.1, read as the reverse complement.
ACCAGTGCACCCCTGCGGCGAGGCCCGTTCCGCCAAGCCCTCCTAGTCGCCCCACCAGCCCTGCTCCATCTCCAGGTCCTGGTTGTCGTTGTTCGGCGCGCTGAACGCGAGCACCTCGGCGCCGCTCGGGCCGCCTTCGAGTGCCCGCATCGTGCCCGGTGCGATCCGGACGACGTCCCACTGCCCGAGGTCGAGGACGTCGTCGTCGAGCTTGAGGCGGGCGGTTCCGCTCACGACGAGGTAGAGCTCCTCCTGCTCTTCGTGCCGGTGCCCGAACGGCGTCCGGAAGCCGGGGCCGAACTTGAATGCCTTCCGCTCACGGAGGGAGACTGGAGGAGATGAGCACCGCGCGCGCGCGCTCGCCGGAGATCGTCCTCGTCCGCCACGGCGAGACCGAGTGGAGCCGGAGCGGGAGGCACACGGGCCGAACCGACGTCCCGCTCACCGAGCAGGGCAGGCTCGAGGCCGAGGCGCTCGGTGACTCTCTGCGTGGACGCCGGTTCGCCCTCGTCCTCGCGAGTCCGCTCGCCCGCGCGATGGAGACATGTCGGCGTGCGGGCTTCGGCGACGTCGCCGTCGCGCGAGACGAGCTTCAGGAGTGGGATTACGGTGCGTACGAGGGGCGTCGGACCGACGACATACGCGACGAGCGTCCGGGCTGGACAGTCTGGCGCGACGGCGTGCCCGACGGCGAGACGGCGGCCGAGGTCGGCGCGCGAGCGGACGCGGTGATTGCCGAGCTCCGTGACGTGGACGGTGACTCGGTCGTCTTCGCGCATGGCCACCTCCTGCGCGTGCTCGCCGCGAGGTGGCTCGGCCTCGAGCCTTCGGCGGGCCGCTTCTTCGCGCTCGACACGGCCACGACGAGCGTCCTCGGTCACGAGCGGGAGACAGCGGTCATCCGCGTCTGGAACGAGCCCTGAGCGGGCTCAGCCCGTTGCCGTTGCCGGCGCCGGCTCCGACGAGCCGACCATCGTGTCGGAGGGAGCCCGCTCGCGCCGGCTGAACGCGAGGAAGGGCACCGCGATCAGCTGGAAGGCGGCGCCGACGACGTACGAGGTCGCGTAGCTGTAGACATCCGCGGTCTTGCCGAGAACCGGCTGGATCACGACCCCGCCGCTACTTCCCATCAGCGAGTCGAACGACAGCACCGTGGCGCGCTGCTGCGACGGGATCATGCCGTTCAGGTACGCCTGCCGGATCGGCATGTCGGCGGCGAAGATCAGCCCCCAGATCACGAGGAGGAGGAGCGCGAGCCAGAACGCGGTCGTGACGCCCAGCAGCACCAAGATCGCGGCGCTGGCCGTGGTCCCGAGGATGAGCGCGGTGGTCCGCTTCTTGAAGAGCGCGCGGATCCGTGGTGCGGCGTACCCGCCGAGTATCTGCGAGCCGGCGACGATCGCCGCGGCCAGTCCTGCGACCGCGTACGCCTCGCTGTCGCCGTAGAGCTCGAGCAGGTACGGCTGAAGCGCGTAGAAGGTGTAGAAGCCGACACCGGAGACGAAGGGGGCCGCGAGCATGACCCAGCGGACCGGCGGGTTCTTGAGCCCGTGATCCAGTGAGGTGACGAACACGGTCTGCATGGCGCGGAGCGGCTGTTCCCGTGGCTGGGGGGTGAAGCCGACGTCTCTCATCAACCGGTACGCCGCGACGAACATGAGCAGGAGCACGGCGACTCGAAGCAGGAACGGCACGCCCAGTGACGTCGCCTGGGCGATGACTCCGCCCGCGACGGAGCCGCCGAGCATGGCAGCGCCGCCGACCATCTGACCGCGTCCGAACACCGCCTCCAGGTCGCCCGCGTACCCCGCGAAGGTCAAGGCGTCGACGAGCCACGCCTCGACCGCGCCCGAGAAGAACGTGAAGCCGAGGCCGAGCAGCATCGAGACGATCGCCCACTGCCAGAACGGCGCCTGGGTCTGCCACAGGCCCCAGTACAGAAGCGTCGAGCCGGCCAGGCTGATCGTGCCGAGGAGGTAGGACGTCCGGCGGCCCCACGTATCGGCGACCACGCCCGTGGGCACCTCGAAGACCATCATTCCGAAGGTGAAGAAGGCGTTGGCGGCGAACGCCTCCAGGTTGCTCAACCCGGCGTCGAGCAGGAACAGCGTGTTGATGCCCCAGATGAACGACGCGGCCAGCGTGTTGCCGAGCAGCAGCGTGAGATAGATGCGCTGGATTCGTCGGGCGAGTGGATTCATGGGTGTTCGACGGAGAACGCGCGTCGGGCGAAAAACATTCTGTTGCGGCCGTACAACCTACTTGTCGCGATCTCCTACGACCGGGTCGCCGCTAGCGTTCGCGGCGTGGAGCTGGTCGACGTCGGCGAGAGCGGGCTTCGCGTCTCACGCGTGGGCCTCGGCTGCAACAACTTCGGGGGGCGGATCGATCTCGACGCGACGCGTGCGGTCGTCGAGGCGGCGCTCGACGCGGGCGTCACGTTCTTCGACACGGCTGACGCCTACGGGGGCGGCGGAGGCAGCGAGCGGATGCTCGGGGAGATCCTCGAAGGCCGTCGCGACCGCGTCGTCCTCGCGACGAAGTTCGGGTGGCAACCGGAGCCCGGGATCGGCTCGGCCGAAACCGTTCGTCGCGCGATCAGAGGATCGCTCGAGCGGCTCAGGACCGACTACGTCGATCTCTACTACCTGCACAAGCCGGATCCCGGCACGCCGATCGGCGAGACGCTCGTCGCGCTCCACGGGCTCGTGCAGGCGGGCACGGTGCGCGCGATCGGCTGCTCGAACTTCGCGGCGGAGCAGCTCCGAGAAGCGGATCGCGTCGCCCGCGAGCAGGGAACAACGCGCTTCACGGTCGTGCAGAACCACTACAACGTGCTCCGGCGCGACGACGACGTCGACGTCCTCCCGCTCTGCCGTGAGCTGGGGTTGGGGTACGTGCCCTACTTCCCGCTCGCGAGCGGCCTTCTCACCGGCAAGTACCTGCGCGGGGAGCCCGCCCCGGAGGGGACGCGGCTCGCGGGCCGTGCACTCGACGACGAGCAGTACGATCGCGTCGAGGCGCTGACGCGATTCGCGGAGGAGCGGGGCCACACGCTGCACGAGCTGGCCGTCTCGGCGCTCGCTTCGACGCCCGGCATCACGTCGGTGATCGCGGGTGCGACGAAGCCCGAGCAGGTGCGTGCGAACGCGGCAGCCGGAGGCTGGCAGCTGAGCACGGACGAGCTCGACGCGCTCTCGTCCGTCTACTAGGAGCTGTCGCCGGTATCGTCCTCGCCGTTCGGCTCGTCGCCGTCGGCCTCGTCTCCGAGCACGTTGAAGCCCGAGTCGAGGTGAACGTCGACCTGACTTCCGTCCGCCAGGACGACCTCGACCTCGTAGGCGCCGTCCTCGTCGCCCGCCTCGGTGTCCGTGACGCGGCCGCCGCCGGTGTGGTCGAGCGCAGCCGCGGAGGCGCGGGCGAGCGCGGTGCCGGTGATCGGCGCCTCGTCGTCGCCGCCGCCGGCACCGATCGCGATCCCAGCGGAGACTGCGCCGATGGCGACGACGAGCATGACGATCGACACGGTACGGAGCATTCGAGCCTCCTGGTCGCAGGGTGGCCCCAGCATAGGAACCGCGGATGAGATGAGCGTGAGAGCATCAATTCTCATCGCACTCTCATCTCGGCGACGACAATGAGTCTGGAGATGCGGGTTCTCGTCGCCGAGGACGAGCTGAAGATGGCGAGCCTTCTTCAGCGCGGGCTGGTCGAGGAAGGGTACGCGGCAGACGTCGCCCGCACGGGAGACGACGCGCTCTGGATGGCGCAGGCCGCGGAGTACGACGCGATCGTGCTCGATCTCATGCTGCCCGGCCTCGACGGGTTCGAGGTGTGTCGCCGCGTTCGTGAGAGCGGCGTCTGGGCGCCGGTTCTGATGCTGACGGCGCGGGACGCGGTCGAGGATCGCGTTGCCGGACTCGACGCCGGTGCCGACGATTACCTGTCGAAGCCGTTCTCGTTCGCCGAGCTCCTCGCGCGTCTTCGCGCGCTCGTACGGCGGGGAGCCGCCGAGCGACCCACCGTGCTCGAGGTCGATGACCTGCGCCTCGACCCGGCAACGCGTCAAGCGTGGCGCGGCCAGGTCGAGGTCCACCTCTCGGCGAAGGAGTTCGCGCTGCTCGAGACGTTCATGCGGCGGCCGGGGCAGGTGCTCTCGCGCTACCACCTGCTCGAGCACGCGTGGGACTACGCGTACGAGAACCGCTCGAACGTCGTCGACGTCTACGTGCGCTACCTCCGCGAGAAGATCGACCGCCCGTTCGACCGCGACTCGCTCGAGACCGTGCGCGGCGTGGGCTATCGGCTGCGGAAAGGTGGCCGGATGTGAGCCGCCTTCCGCTGCGGGTGCGGCTCGCGCTCGCATTCGCCGTCGCGATGGCGGTCGTCCTCGGCGTCGTCGGCGCGCTGCTGTACGTGCGGCTCGACGACTCCCTTCAAGAGCAGCTCGACGACAACCTCGAGGTGCGAGCGCAGGCGCTCTCGGCGCTCGTTCTCGGGGGCGACGGCGATCTCGACGACTCGCAGCTCACCGTCGAGGAGGGCCTCGCGCAGGTGCTCGCCCCGGGCGGCGAGCCGATACTGTCCGTGCCGTCTGCGGGGCCGCTGATCTCGGACGCCGAGCGGCGTCGTGGGCTGGAAGGCTCCTTCTTCCTCCGGCGCGGGTCGATGCCGGGGGTCGAAGGCCCTCTTCGGCTCCATGTCAGTTCCGTCGACGTCGACGGCGCGCCTCGCATCCTCGTCGTGGGCGCCTCGCTCGAGGACCGGCAGGAGGCGCTGCGGGGCCTCCTCGCCCAGCTCCTCGTCGTCGGCCCGCTCGCGCTCCTCCTCACCTCGATCGCCGGCTACTTCCTCGCGGGCGCCGCCCTTCGCCCGGTCGAGGCGATGCGTGTCCGGGCGGCGGAGATCTCGAGCGAGCGGCCAGGCACTCGCCTGCCTCTGCCGAGAGCAGACGACGAGATTCGCGACCTCGGCGAGACCCTCAACGCGATGCTCGCACGGCTGGAGGCAGGACGGGCACGCGAGCGGCGCTTCGTCGCCGACGCGAGCCACGAGCTCCGAACGCCGCTCGCATTGCTCCAGGCAGAGCTCGAGCTTGCATCACGGCGACCGCGTTCCCGGCAGGAGCTCGAAGACGCTCTACGCTCGGCGCGCGAAGAGGTCGATCGCCTCGTGCGACTCGCCGAGGACCTTCTCGTGCTCGCCCGCGCCGACGAGGGGAGGCTTCCGCTCCGGCTGTCGCGCCACCTCGTCGGCGAGCTGCTCGACTCCGTCGCCGGACGGTTCGATGCGCGGGCGGCGGCGGCCGGGCGCGCCCTCGAAGTGACTGCGCCGAGCGACTGGGTCGTGAACGGCGACCGGCTCCGGCTCGAGCAGGCGCTCGGCAACCTCGTCGACAACGCGCTCCGCCACGGCGCGGGGACGGTCCGGCTCGGGGCCGGTCTCGCAGGCGACTCGCTCGAGCTTCGCGTCAGCGACGAAGGAGCGGGCTTCGCGCAGGAGTTCCTGCCGCACGCGTTCGAGCGTTTCAGCCGGGGGGACGTTGCGCGGGCCGGCGCCGGTGCGGGGCTCGGACTCGCGATCGTCGAGGCGATCTCGCGCGCGCACGGCGGGAGCACGACGGCCGCGAACCGGCCAGGGGGCGGCGTCGAGATCACGCTCTCGCTCCCCGCCGAGCCGGCGACTCATCCTGCTCTCATCTGACGCTCCTACGCTCCGGTCGAACCCGTCCGAAGGAGGAGCCGGCGATGCAAGTCCCGGTTGCCCTCGCAGCCGCGACCTTGGCGGCACTCGTCGTCGGCTGCGGCGGCTCGAGTGGCGGCACGCTCCCAGAAGGGGCTGAGCCGGTCGAGTTGGATCCGGCGGACTTCACGTCGGAGATCGACAACCCGTGGCTGCCGCTGCGTACCGGGGCCCGCTGGGTCTACCGGGAGAGCGCCACCGAGGGCTCGGTGCAGCGAGTAGAGGTCACCGTTCTGGATCAGACCAAAGTCGTCATGGGCATCGAGGTCAGGGTCGTCCACGACGTCGTGACGGAGGACGGAGAGCTCGTCGAGGACACCTTCGACTGGTACGCCCAGGACGCGCACGGAAACGTCTGGTACTTCGGCGAGGAGACGAAGGAGTTCGAGGACGGGGAGGTCTCCACCACCGCCGGGTCGTGGGAGGCGGGTGTCGACGGCGCGCAGCCGGGTGTCCTGATCCCCGCCGACCCGGAGGTCGGAGTCGCCTACCGGCAGGAGTACTACGAAGGCGAGGCCGAGGACGCAGCGCAGGTCCTGAGCCTGGACGAGAAGGTGCAGGTGCCCTACGGAGGCTTCGAGGGCGTGCTCATGACGAAGGACTACACACCGCTCGAGCCCGAGGTCCTCGAGCACAAGTTCTACGCGCGAGATGTCGGTCTCGTTCTCGCTCTGTCGATCTCGGGTGGCTCCGGTCGCGAGGAGCTCGTCGAGCTCACGACGCCGTGAGCGGGCCGGCTGCCAGAGTACGCGGGTGCTCTTCGACGAGATCGCACGCGCCTCCGCGGACGTCACGGCCACGTCGTCCCGCTTGGGCAAGGTGGCGAGGCTCGCGGAGTGTCTGGGTCACGCGGGGCCGGGCGAGGTCGCGATCGCGGTCGCCTATCTCTCGGGCTTCCTGCCCCAGGGGACGATAGGCGTCGGCTGGGCCGCCCTTCGGGAGCTGCCGCCCCCGGCCACACCGCCTCCGACGCTCGAGCTCCTCGAAGTGGACGCGGCCGTGTCCAGGATCGCCACGATCGCGGGGCGTGGCTCGCAGGCGGCGCGCCGGAGCGAGCTCGAGCGCATCTTCGCCCGGGCGACCGAGCCTGAGCAGCGGTTCCTGACCGGTCTCCTCCTCGGGGAGCTCCGCCAGGGGGCGCTCGAGGGCGTCATGGTCGAGGCCGTGGCGAAGGCAGCGGATGCGCCGGCGGCGCAGGTGCGTCGCGCCGCCATGCTCGCGGGCGACCTCGCATCCGTCGCGGCCGCGGCGATCGGCGACGGATCGCCGGGGCTCGCGCAGTTCCGCCTCACCGTTCTCCGCCCGATTCAGCCGATGCTCGCCCAGACGGGCGACGACCTCGAGGATGCGCTCGCGCGCATCGGGCCCGCAGCAATCGAGTGGAAGCTCGACGGCGCGCGGCTGCAGGTGCATCGCCTCGGACACGAGATTCGCGCGTTCACGCGCAACCTCGCCGACATCACCGATCGCGTGCCCGAGATCGTCGAGGTGATCGCCCAGCTTCCGGTGGAGTCGATCGTCCTCGACGGCGAGGCGATCGCGCTCGACCCCGACGGTCGTCCGCGCAGGTTCCAGCAGACGATGAGCCGCTTCGGGAGCAAGGTCGCGGTCGAAGACGTCCGCACCAAGGTGCCGCTCTCGTCGTTCTTCTTCGACTGCCTGCACGCCGAGAGCGCGGACCTCATCGACAGGCCCGCGAGGGAGCGAATCGCGGCGCTCGAGCAGCACCTTCCGGAGTCGCTCCGTGTGCCGAGGATCGAGACCGGCGATCTCGACGAGGCCCGGAGCTTCCTCGACGACGCGCTTCGCCGGGGTCACGAGGGAGTGATGGTCAAGTCGCTCGACGCCGTGTACGAGGCCGGCCGCCGCGGCGCGGGGTGGCTCAAGGTCAAGGTCGCGCATACGCTCGATCTGGTCGTCCTCGCCGCCGAGTGGGGGCACGGGCGCCGGCGCGGGAAACTCTCCAACCTCCACCTCGGTGCGCGAGACTCCGAGGGCGGCGGGCACGTGATGCTCGGCAAGACGTTCAAGGGGCTGACCGACGAGGTGCTCGCGTGGCAGACGGAGCGCCTCCTCGAGCTCGAGACCGAGCGGGACAGCCACACCGTGTACGTGCGCCCGGAGCTCGTCGTCGAGATCGCCTTCGACGGCGTCCAGACGAGCACGCGCTACCCGGGCGGAATGGCGCTCCGCTTCGCTCGGGTGAAGGGATACCGACCCGACAAGCGCCCCGACGAGGCGGACACGATCGAGACCGTGCGCGCGATCCATGCGGGGACGCATGCGTGACGAACGCGGCACGCCTGGTGTGCATCCGGGCGACGGCCCGAGCTTGCGTAGACTCGCGCCGAATCGGATGCTCACGGGAGGTTGAGATGACTCAGTACGGGACGCTCCGGCTCTGGGCCGGGCTGCTGACCATGCTCGGTGTCCTGTCGGTCGTCGCGGCCGCAGTCGGGACGATCATCTGGGCGGTCGAGGTCGACGGGTTCTGGCGGACGATCGGTGTCGTCCTGCTCGGTGGCCCGGTGTCCCTGTTCCTCGCAACCCTCCCGATCGCGCTCGGGCAGGCACTCCGTGCGCTCGCCGACGTCGGCGACACGGTCAGCGCCCGCTAGCCGATGGCCGAGCTGCTGCGCAAGAGCCTCGACCATCCCGACGAGGTGGTCGAGTTCCCCACGGCGAGGACGCAGCTCGTCGATCTCGGCGACCTCACGGTCGCCGTCCGCGGCGTGGCGGTGCACGAAGCGGCGCGGGATCACCGCGCCCACACGCTGAAGGGGCTCGAAGGGGAGTGGCGCCTCGCGCGGCTCGTGGCTCGACCGGAGTCCTCCGCATGAGCGGGCCGGTGTCGGACAACCGTCCGATCATCTTCGCCGTCGACGACGACGCCAGGGCGATCGAGCGGATCAGCGCCGAGCTCGACCGCTACGGCAGGGACTACCGGGTCGTCTGCGGCACGTCGCTCGAGGACGCGCTCGCGCAGCTCGAGTCGATGCGCGAGCGTGGAGATCGGGTTGCCGTCGTCCTCGCCGCGCGTGGTGCGAAGGACGGCGTCCGCGGCGAGGAGCTGCTCGAGCGCCTGAACGACCTCCACCCGCACGCGAAGCGCGGCCTCCTCATCGAGTTCGGGGCCTGGGGGGACGAGGAGACGGCCGATGCGATCCGCCGCGCCATGGCGCGCGGGCACATCGACTACTACGTGCTGAAGCCCTGGAGCGAGCCGGACGAGCTCTTTCACCGGATGGTCTCCGAGTTCCTGCACGAGTGGAGGCGTGGCACCGCACAGGGTCGCCGGGAGCTGACGGTCGTGGCCGACCGCTGGTCTCCGCGCGGCTTCGAGCTCAGGAACCTGCTCGCCCGGAACGGGGTTCCACACGCCTTTCACGCGAGCGACTCGGAGGAAGGCCGCAACCTGCTCGGAATCTGCGGGCGCGAGGGCTCCAGCGAGCCGATCGTGCTTCTCTCCGACGACGAGTTTCTCGTCGATCCGACGAATCAGGATCTCGCCGAGAAGGGCTACCGCGTCACGACCCGGCTGCAGGAGGACCCCGGCCAGTTCGACGTCGTCGTGGTGGGGGCCGGGCCCGCGGGTCTCGCCGCGGCCGTCTACGCCTCCTCCGAGGGGCTTCGCGCGCTCGTCGTCGAGCGAGAGTCGATCGGCGGCCAGGCGGGGTCGAGTGCCCGGATCCGGAACTACCTCGGCTTCCAGCGCGGCATCGCCGGAGGGGAGCTCGCGACGCGCGCCTACCAGCAGGCGTGGGTCTTCGGCACGACCTTCCTCCTCATGCGTGAGGTGACCGGGCTGCGCGTGGAGGAGGGAAGGCACACGATCGCGATCTCCGACGGGTCGGAGATCGAGGCTCGCAGCGTCGTGCTCGCGACGGGCGTGACGTACCGCCGTCTCGGGATTCCCGCACTCGAGGACTTCGGCGGAAAGGGGGTCTTCTACGGCTACTCGAGCTCGGACGCGCACCAGCTCGCCGACGGAGAGGTCTTCGTCGTCGGCGCCGGCAACTCGGGTGGGCAGGCGGCCGTGCACCTGAGCCGGTACGCCGGGAACGTGACTCTCGTCTGCCGCCGCCCGTCGCTCGCCGACAACATGTCCCGGTATCTGCAGGACGAGATCGAAGCGGCGGGGGTCACCGTGAAGCTCTCGACGATCATCGTCGATGCCACCGGTGAGGGACGTCTCGAAGGCCTGACTCTCCGCGATGCGAGCGGAGGTCGGGAGACGCTGCCCGCGGACGCGGTCTTCGTCCTCATCGGCGGCCAGCCTCGCTCCGACTGGCTGCCGCCGGAGGTCGAGCGCGACGAGCGTGGATTCATCAGCACAGGCGCCGGCGAGCACATGTTCGAGACGTCCGTGCCGGGCGTCTTCGCGATCGGCGACGTCCGCGCCGACTCGGTCAAGCGGGTCGCGTCGGCGGTCGGCGAGGGCTCCGTGGTGATCCAGCAGGTCCACCGGTACCTCGAGGTGACGCACCCGTCCGTGCCGGCGTAGCCACGCCCGCACAGTCCGCCGCGCTTGGTCGCGTCGCTCCGGCGACCGTGCGACGATGCCCGCGATGAGCGTCGCCGCTGCCAGGACCTCCCTCGCCGAGGGTCACGAAGCGCTCGCAACCGGCGACTGGGAGGCCGCGCGCGCCGCGTTCGAAGCGGCAATCGTGAACGCGGAGTCGCCGGAGGCGCTCGACGGGCTCGGCAGGGCGCTCTGGTGGCTCCGCGAGGAGCGCGACGCCGTGGTCTTCCGCG
>JBOHBD010000244.1:0-3303 GCA_050698195.1 Gaiellaceae bacterium | reverse complement strand
ATGCGGACCTGATCGGCGGCCTCGTCGTCCAGGCCGGCTCGCTGCGGCTCGATGCGAGCGTGCGGGGCCGTCTCGACCGGCTGCGGGAAGAACTGACCGCCAGGACCTAAGGAGACCACGTGAAGCTACGCCCAGAAGAGATCACCTCCATCCTCAAGCAGCGGATCGAGGAGTACGAGGTCGAGACCGACCTCTCCGTGGTCGGTACGGTCCTCCAGCTCGGCGACGGCATCGCCCGCGTCTACGGGCTCGAGAACTGCGTCGCCCTCGAGCGGCTGGAGTTCGAGCACGGGGTGGTCGGGATCGCGTTCAACCTCGAGGAGGACAACGTCGGCGCCGCGCTCTTCGGTGAGTGGCAGCACGTCAAGGAGGGCGAGCCGGTGCGCCGTACGGGCGCGGTCATGAGCGTGCCCGTGGGCGAGGGCCTCCTCGGCCGTGTCGTCGACCCGCTCGGAAACCCGCTCGACGGGCAGGGGCCGATCGAGGCCGCGGAGCGACGTCCGCTCGAGTTCAAGGCGCCCGGCGTCATCAGCCGGCAGCCCGTGAAGGAGCCGCTCCAAACCGGGCTCAAGGCGATCGACTCGATGATCCCGATCGGCCGCGGCCAGCGCGAGCTCGTCATCGGCGACCGCTCGACCGGCAAGACCGCGATCGCGATCGACACGATCTTGAACCAGCGCGGGAGCGACGTGATCTGCGTCTACGTCGCGATCGGCCAGAAGGGCTCCACCGTCGCACAGGTGGTCGAGCGGCTCCGGGACGCGGGCGCGATGGAGTACACGATCGTCGTCTCGGCTCCGGCGCAGGAGGCAGCCCCGATCAAGTGGATGGCCCCGTTTGCCGGTTGCGCGATGGGCGAGTACTTCCTTTACGACGGGAAGCACGCGCTCCTGATCTACGACGACCTCTCGAAGCACGCGGACGCGTACCGGCAGCTGTCGCTCCTGCTGCGCCGCCCGCCCGGCCGGGAGGCCTTCCCGGGCGACGTCTTCTACCTGCATTCGCGGCTGCTCGAGCGGGCCTGCAAGCTGTCCGACGACCTCGGCGGAGGATCACTGACGGCGCTCCCCATCATCGAGACGCAGGCGGGAGACGTCGCGGCGTACATCCCGACGAACGTCATCTCGATCACCGACGGGCAGATCTACCTCGAGTCGGCCCTATTCTTCTCGGGCGTCCGGCCGGCGATCAACGTCGGCGTCTCGGTCTCCCGGGTGGGCGGCAACGCGCAGCAGAAGGCGATGCGCAAGGTGGCGGGCCGACTCCGCCTCGATCTGTCGCAGTACCGGGAGCTCGAGGCGTTCGCGCAGTTCGGCTCCGAGCTCGACCAGGCCACGCAGAGCGCGCTCGGCCGGGGCGAGCGGATGGTCGCGACGCTGAACCAGCCGCAGTACCAGCCCTGGCCGTTCGAGGAGCAGGTCGCGGCGATCTACGCGGGGGTCAACGGCTACCTCGACACGATTCCGGTGCCCCAGGTCCCGCGCTTCCACGAGGAGCTGCGCGAGCACCTGCGTACCGAAGGCTCGATCCTCGCGTCGATCCGGGAGTCGGGCGACCTGATCGAGGAGACCGAGGAGAAGCTCAAAGCGGAGCTCGACCGCTTCCTCGGCGTCTTCAACGTCGAGGAAGAAAGGGCACTCGTGGGCTAGACGCCCACGGGTGCCTGGAAGAGGAAGAACCCCTTGGCGTCGGTCCAAGATCTCAAGCGCCGAATCAGCTCCGTCCGCAACACGCGCAAGATCACGCGCGCGATGGAGCTCGTCGCGGCGGCGAAGCTGCGCCGGGCGGAGACGCGGATCCGCGCCCTGCGGCCGTACGCCGAGACGATGAACGAGCTGATCGCCGGCGTCGGCCGGGCTGCCAGCTCGGTCCGGCTCCCGCTCCTCGAGCAGCGGGAGGAGGTCGAGACGGTGGCGATCGTGCCGCTCACCGGCGATCGCGGGCTCGCGGGCGCCTTCAACGCTCAGGTCATCCGGCGCGCGCTCGCGCTCGAGCGCGCGCTGCGGGCCGAGGGCAAGCAGGTCCGCTGGGTCGCCGTCGGCAAGAAGGGGCGCTCGACGCTCCTCTTCCGCCGCCGCGAGCTCTCCGGCTCCTACATCGGGTTCACCGACCGGCCGGCCTACGAGGACGCCCAGGCGATCGCGCACCGCGTCGCCGAGCTCTTCACCGAGGGCGAGGTCGATCGCGTCACGCTCGTCTACAACACGTACATCTCGGCGCTCATGCAGCGCGTGACCGAGCAGGACATCCTGCCCATCTCGCGTGACATCCTCGAGACCGACGAGGAGGAGCGGGCCGCCGACACCCTGCGGGGGGACTTCATCTTCGAGCCCGAGCCCGACGAGATCATGCAGCGCCTCCTGCCGGTGTACGTCGAGACCCAGATCTACCGCGCGCTCCTCGAGTCGACCGCCTCGGAGCAGGGTGCACGGATGACCGCGATGCGGAACGCGTCGAAGAACGCCGGCGAGCTGATCGACACCCTCACGCTCCGGATGAACCGCGCCCGCCAGGCCGAGATCACGCAGGAGATCCTCGAGGTCGTCGCCGGCGCCGAAGCGCTGATCTGAAGCGTACCGAGTCAGCTGAAGCCAGACCCAGCTCGCGACGTTTGCTAACAACTCGCCTCGGCGTGCGTACAACCATCTAGCGGCATGGCGATCCCGTCCCCCGAGACCTCCGCAGCTAGCATCAAGCCGGTGGAACCGGCGGTAGCCGAGCGGGAACGAGAGCCGGAGCGCTTCGCGCGAGCAAGCGAGATCGCCGATCGGTTCGTCGCGAACATCGAGACCGTCGTCTACGGCAAGCGGGGGGAGATCAAGCTCGTCTTGACGGCGCTCACCTGTGGGGGGCACGTCCTGCTCGAAGACGTGCCTGGCACGGCCAAGACAGTGCTCGCGCGGGCGATAGCCGGGTCGATCGAGGGCGCGACCCCCTCGCGGATCCAGTGCACTCCCGATCTCCAGCCGACCGACGTGACCGGGCTCTCCGTCTTCGACCAGCGGACACGTGACTTCGAGTTCCGCCCCGGGCCGATCTTCGCGAACGTCGTGCTCGTCGACGAGATCAACCGCGCGATGCCGAAGACCCAGTCCGCGCTCCTCGAGGCGATGGCCGAGCGGCAGGTGACGGTCGACGGCGTGACGCGGGAGCTCCCGTACCCAGTCCTCGTCCTCGCGACGGAGAACCCGATCGAGTACGAAGGGACGTTCCCGCTGCCGGAGGCGCAGCTGGACCGCTTTCTGATCCGCCTGGAGCTGGGCTATCCCTCGATCCAGGACGAGAAGACGATCATGGAGCGCC
>JBOHBD010000243.1:0-2648 GCA_050698195.1 Gaiellaceae bacterium | reverse complement strand
CCCTTGGACGGAGACCGGCTTCCCCTCCCAGGTCCCCGTGTAGCCGAGCAGCCCTCGCTCGGCGTTCACCTGGGCGACGTCGGCGAGGAACGTCTCGGCGATGTACTTCGCGCGCAGCGGGTCGCCGGGGAGGAGGCATGCCTCCGCGTAGTCGCCCGGGTCTGCGCGCAGGTGGATCGGCACGGAGCGGAAGCCTATGGATTCGAGTCGACGAGCGTACGAGAACCGCTTCTAGAGTTCCGGTGGGTGTCTCGGAAGCTCAGCGAGCCGAAGCGCGACCAGATCCTGCGGTTCTGTGCGCAGGACCCGGTCGAGCGGGTCTTCCTCGAGGACATGGCGAGACGCAGCCTCGGACGCTTCGTCGGGATCGACTCGGACGGCGAGCTGCGTGCTCTCTGCCACGTCGGCGTGAACGCCGTCCCCTCGGGAGTCGGCTGCGGGATCTTCGCGCGCGAGGTCGTCCGTGCGTCCCCTCGGATGCTGATCGGAGAGGCGAACGCCGTCTCCGAGCTCTGGGACGAAGTGCGCTTGCGGCTGCCCCGCCCGCGGGAAGACCGTCCGGGGCAGCCCGTCTTCGCCATTCGGGAGACCCCCCCGGACGGTCGCAGTGGACTGCGCACAGCGACGTCCGACGACATCGATCTCCTGCTTCCCGCGTGCGCCGCCGCGCACGAGGAGGAGATCGGCGTCGACCCGATGCGGCGCGATCCCGACGGCTTCCGCTGGCGGACGCGCACGCAGATCGAGGAAGGCCGCTCGTGGCTCTGGGTCGAGGACGGCGTCATCCTCTTCAAGGCGGAGGCGTCGGCGTGGACGCCGTCGGCCGTTCAGCTCCAGCAGGTATGGGTCGATCGACCGGCGCGCCAGCGCGGATACGGCACGCGCGGGCTGCAGGACCTGTGTCGCCTCCTCCTCGGGCTCGTGCCCGCCGTCTGCCTGTTCGTGCGTGCGGAGAACGTGCCCGCGATCCGCCTCTACGAGACCGTCGGGATGGAGCACGTGCTCGACTACCGCTCGGTCCTCTTGTAACCGTGGAGAGGATCTTCCTCGCCCGGCACGCGCTCGCGGTCTCCAACCGGGACGGGCTGGCCGCGGGCCTCGCTCCGGGAGACGGGCTCACGCCCGAGGGGGTCGAGCAGGCGAGGCACCTGGGGGAGCTGCTCGCCGGCGAGCAGCTCGCGCTCGGTGTCGCGACGGAGCTTCGGCGGACTCACGAGACGCTCGAGCTTGCGCTCGACGGGCGGGACGTGCCCCGGATCGTCGTCCCCGAGCTCAACGAGATCCACTTCGGGAGCTTCGACGGCGGGCTGCTGGTCGACTATCGCTCGTGGGCGGGGGCCGAGCCGCCGGAGCTGCCGGCGCCGGGGGGCGGGGAGAGCCGGGCGCAGGCGGCGGAGCGCTACGCCCGCGGCCTTCGCGTGGTGCTCGGGCGGCCCGAGGAGAGCGCCCTCGTGGTCGCGCACGCGCTCGCGGTCCGGTACGTCCTCGACGCGGCGGAGGGTCTCGTGCCGGCGTCGCTGATGCTCGCGCCGGTCGAGCACGCGAGGCTACATAGCCTCGGCGCGGACGCGGTCGAGACGGCTGCGGAGCTCCTCGAGGACTGGAGCCGCGCGCCGCGCTTCCGGTCTCCTCCGAACGAGGAGTAAGGTCTCGAGAAGTGGACGGAGAGTGTCGATGGCGAAGGACATGAGGCGCTTCCGGGACCTCGCCGCCCTCGCCGTGGCCGCCCTCGCGCTCGCGGGCTGTGGCGGAAGCTCCGCCGACCGGCTCTTGACCGTCGACGGGCTCTCTCAGGCCGCCGCGACGACCGCCGAGTCCAGTAGCGGGCGCTTCACGTTCGGAGTGGACATGACAGCGCCGGACGGGTACGAGATGATCTCCGTCTCGGGCTACGGGAGCTTCGACACGCGTGCCGAGAGGACGGCGTTGAACCTCGACATGTCTGCGTTCGGCAGCATCCTGAGCGGGCTTGCCGACGCGGCGGGCCGGAAGGCCGGCCCGTTGGCGAACCCGGAGCTCTGGCAGATGGAGGCGGTGCAGGACGGGCTCGTCCTGTACATGCGCTTCCCGCTCCTCTCGAGGATCCCGGACGGCCTGCCCAGGGGCAAGTCCTGGCTGAAGGTCGACCTACGGCGAGTTGCGCGCGCGGAGGGGCTCGATCTCGCCCAGCTCCAGCAGCTGGCCGCCAACGATCCGAGCGACGCGCTCCGGTGCCTCGAGGCCGTCGGCGGCCCGCTCGAGGCGGTCGGCGAGGAAGAGCTGCAGGGGGTCGCCACGACGCACTACCGGACGAACGTCGACCTCCTGAGGTACGAGCGGCTCGTTCCGGCTTCCCAGCAGGAGAAGGTGGGCTCGATGATCGGCGAGCTCGTGCGGGAGTCCGGTCTGCGGATGATCCCGGTCGACGTGTGGGTCGACGAAGACGAGCTGGTACGCAAGATGACGATGTCGCTCTCGGCGACGCCGCCCGGCGCCGGGCAGACGTTCGAGGCGTCGATCCGGTACGAGCTCTACGACTACGGTCAGCCGGTCGCGATCGTCGCGCCGCCGGCCCGGAAGACCGTCGACGTCTTCGAGCTCGAGGACTGATCGCGCATGCCCGGAATCCGCTCGCGCGGATTTCGGGCGCGCGGAAATCCCTGAAGCGG
>JBOHBD010000242.1:0-4070 GCA_050698195.1 Gaiellaceae bacterium | reverse complement strand
TTCACGTTCTCCTTCGACGACTTCTACACGTCGTTTTTCGTCTCGGGCGTCGACTCGGAGACGCTGCCGATCTACATCTTCTCCCAGCTCCGCTTCGGCGTCTCGCCCGAGGTCAACGCGACGGCGGCCATGATCCTCGGCGTCACGCTCGTCGCGATCGTCGCCGCCTACCTCATCCTGCGGCGCACGAGTCAGGAGCCGGAGGCGACCGCCGTGCCGGGAATCTGACGGCGCGCGCTCGCCGCGCCGATCGTCACGAGCGACGTCACCCCGGCGACGGCGAACGCGAGCGAGGTTCCGCCGAGGTCGGCGAGCCAGCCCGCGAGCAGCCCGCCGACGGGCGCGAGGCCCACGAAGGCGAACAGGTAGAGCGCGATCAGCCGCCCGCGCAACTGGTCGGGTGCGCCGAGCTGGACGAGCGCGTTCGCGTTCGCCGTGAAGAGGGTGAACGAGATTCCCACCCCGAAGAGGAGCGCGCCGGCCAGCGTCGCGTCGTGCACCGGGGCGAGCGCGAGAGCGAGTACGCCGAAGCCGGTCGCTCCGCTCGCGAACATGCGCCAGCTCGCGCCGCGAAACGAGGCCGTCACGAGCGCGCCGACGAGGGCGCCGAGGCCGAAGCTGGCCGAGAGGAGCCCGAATCCCTCAGGCCCCACATGGAGCGTGTTCGCCGCCAGGAGCGGGACGAGGACGTGAAAGTTGAAGCCGACTGTGCTGACGATCGTCACGACGCCGAGGACGGCACGGAGCTGCGGATCGTGGCGGACGAACGCGAGCGCGCGCCGCAGGCCCTGGACCATTCGCGCCGAGGCGTCGCGAGCGACGGGGTGGAGCTCCTCCGGGCGCAGGCTGGCGAGCGCGGCGAGCACCGCGAAGAAGCTCAGCGCGTTCAGGACGAAGCAGATGCCCGTGCCGAACGCCGCGATGACGACGCCGGCGATCGCGGGGCCGATCACACGCGAGCCGTTGAACAGGCCGGCGTTGAGCGCCACGGCGTTCGGAAGCTCGAGCGGGCCGACCATCTGGTACGTCAGCGACTGGCGCCCGGGCGCGTCGAACGCGAGCGTGATCCCTCCGACTGCGGCGAGCGCGTAGACGACCGGGAGCGTCGCGCTCCCGGTCAGCGTGACGACGGCAAGCACGACGGACACGAGTAGCGCGGTCGCTTGCGTCCCCATCACGAGTCGGCGTGAGTCGACCCGGTCGGCGACGACACCGGCAACGAGGCCGAAGACGGTGAACGGCACGAAGCGCCAGAAGGCGAGTGCGCCGACCGCGAGCGGGGAGCCCGAGAGCTCGATCACGAGCCAGGCGAGCGCGACGTTCTGCATCCACGATCCAGCCAGCGAGACGAGCTGGCCGGTGAAGAAGATCCGGTAGTTGCGGCGGGCGAGGCTGCGGAAGGTACGCGTTCGAAGCGCGAGGGCGAGCGCCGTCACTCGTCGTCCCCGAGTAGACGCTGCAGCGCCGGAATCGCGACGTGCACGGCTTCGAGCTCGGCCGGCTCGAGTGCCCGCAAGTGCTCGGCGAGCCACGTCGTCCGGCGCGCACGCACGCGCCGCATCAGCTTTGCGCCGTCGCTCGTCAGCCGAAGCCCGACGCGTCGCCGATCGTCGGTCGACCGCACGCGCTCGAGGAGCCCCGCGGCTTCGAGTCGGTCGACATGACCTGAGAGCGCGGGCGGAGAGATTCCCTCCTGTGCGGCGAGCTCAGCGAGCGACAGGCCGGGACTGCGCTTGACGAGCCAGAGGAGCGTGGCTTGCCGCGCGGTCACTCCGAGCTGCTCTGTCTCCTTGCGGAGCTCCCTGGCGAGGCGCAGCAGCACCGGCCTGAGGTCGGCGGCAATGAGCTCGGGACTAAGCGTAACCTCACTAATCATTAACGTGGTGAAGCTTAGCCGATGACGACATCCGGTGGAGAGATCGGCACGCTCTCGGCACAGGACGAGCCGTCGCTCCAGGACGTGTCCAGGGTCAGACCCTGCCGGCGACGGCACTCGGGACGGCGCGCTCGGGCTCGCGCGGCGTCCGTCGAAGCCACGTCCGGAGGACGAGGCAGCGCGGTCGCTCGGCTACGGCTTCCGCATAGCTTCGAGCTTGTAGCCGACCCCGTAGCGCGTATGGATGAACGTGTGCCGCGGCGCGCGCCGGTCGACCTTCTCGCGGAGCTTGCGGACGAAGACGTCCACCGTGCGATCGCGGTGCGTCGCCCGCCGCCCCCAGACCCGCTGGAGCAGCTCGTCGCGCGTGAGCACACGGCCCTGGTCGCGGGCGAGCGTGTAGAGGAGGCGGAACTCGGTCGGGGTCAGATCGGCACTCTCCCCGTCGACGAACGCCTGCACGTTGGCAGGGTCGAGCCGGAGCTCCTCGATCACGATCGCGTCACCGCGGCGCGGCTCGGCCTCGCTCACGCCGCGGCGGGCGGCAGCGCGCACGCGGGCGGTCAGCTCCTTGAGAGAGAACGGCTTTACGAGGTAGTCGTCGGCGCCGATCTCGAGGGCATGCACTCGGTCGTGCTCGGTACCCCGTGCGGAGACGACGACGATCGGCGTCCCGATACCCTCCGAGCGCGCCTGCTCGATCACGCGCCAGCCGTCGACTCCCGGAAGCATCAGGTCGAGCACGCAGACATCGGGGCGCTCGTAGCGGAGCCGCGCGAGCCCGGTCTCTCCGTTTGCGACGCCGACGGCGTCGAAACCGGCGGCCTCGAGGTGGCGGGCCATCCCGCGGGCGATGACGTCGTCGTCCTCGATGATCAAGACCTTCGCCATCCGGCGACACGATAGTGGCGCCCCGCCGCAGTCAGGCCGCAGAGTGGTTACCCGCCGGTAACCGGGTGGTGAAGGGGCCAAGTTACAAGTGTAACTTGGCCCCTTCTTGCGGTCAGGTCCCCGAGGGACCGGGTCGGGAGCGGGCTACTCGTCCGCCTCGGCGTCGGCGTCCGCGTTCTCGCCCTCTTCCTGATCGCTCGTCAGCGTGACGACGACGTAGCCGTTTCGCAGCCGAGAAGCCTCGTCGAGCCTCGTTCGGCCCGGAGGACGAACGCCTTGTCGTTGCCGGGCCCGCAGTTGAGCAGGTCGGGCTGCTCGTCGGGCGGAGCGCGAGCAGCTCGTCGTTCCCGCTCCCTCCGAAGGCGCGATCCGCGCCCCAGCCGCCGAAGACGGAGTCGTTTCCCTCGGCCCCGGAGACGGAGTCGTCGCCGCGGTTTCCGGAGACCCTGTCGTTGTGGAGATCCTGTCCGCGTCCCTGGTTCCTCGCAGGACGTCGTCACCCGGTGTGCCGAGTATCAGCGCCGCGGCGGCGGCGCCGGCGAGCGCGAGTGGCCCGACCGCCGCTACGGTCGACGCGAGTACCTTGAGTCTCATGCCGCCTCTCCTTCCGTCAGGGGACGGATGGGTTGACGGAGTTGTGAGTTTGGGCGCGGTGAGCCGTTCGCAAGGGATGCGCAAACCTTCTGTTAGAAACGTCGTGTGAGGAGTTGATGGACGCGGACGCGATCCGGGGCCGCGCGCTCGTCGAGGAGAGCCGCGAGGCCGTCGTCGTCCTCGACGACGCCGATCACGTTCTCGTGGCGAGCAGGCGTGCACGCCAGACCCTCGACGGAATCCGGGAAGGCGAGCGCCTGCCGCCGGAGCTCCTGGCGGGAGGTCACGGCGTCATCCCGCTCGTCTTCCCGTACGAGGTGGACGGCCGTCGCGAGCGGCTCGTGTACCTGTCGCGGGAGGGCGACCTCGCCGCGTACGAGGAGCTTCGCTCTGGGTTCACGGCTGCGGTCTCGCACGAGCTGCGCACGCCGCTCGCCCGTCTCATGACGATCCTCGAGACCGCGACCCTGCCCGGAGAGGACGTGGTCCCCCTCGTCGAGCAGGCGACGAGAGAGGTCGAGCAGATCACCGAGCTGATCGACGAGGTCCTGTTCCTCTCGGAGCTCGAGTCCGGCGCGAGAGTCGTGTCGCTCGGAGCATCGCCTGTTCGGCCGGTGCTCGAGGAGGCGCTCGACGAGCTCGACGAGCGTGCTTCGCGCGCCGGGGTGGAGCTCCGTCTCGAGTGCGAGGAGGCCGTCGAGCTCGCGAT
>JBOHBD010000241.1:0-2107 GCA_050698195.1 Gaiellaceae bacterium | reverse complement strand
GCGCAGTATAGGCCGGTGCCTCGGGGAGCTTCTCCCCGGCGGGCAGTGTCAGCGACGAGGGGAGAGGACGCAGATGACGACACTGGACCGACGGACATTCCTGAAGCGAGGCGTCGTGTCGATGGCTGCCCTGAGCGCCGTCGCAGGGCCGTTCGGCGGCCTCGCCGCGCGTGCCGCGAACGGCCCGAAGCAGGCGCTCGAAAACGGCGGCTACGGGCCGCTGATGGAGATACCCGAAGCCGACTCGGGCGACGTGCTCCTGCACCTGCCCGAGGGATTCGAGTACCGGCTGCTGAACACGGTCGGCGACGTGATGGACGACGGCTTCGCGACACCGGGCCGGTCGGACGGCATGGCCGCGTTCAACTCGCGCGGCCGAACACGACTCGTCCGCAACCACGAGGTCACGTTCGACCCCGGCCACTTCGGCCCCGCGGCGACTGCGTACGACACTCAGTCGGGCGGGGGTACCACGACCCTCGAGCTCACCCGGGATCGGAGGGTCTCGTCGATCTGGACGAGCCTGAATGGAACGAACTTCAACTGCGCCGGAGGAGCAAGCCCGTGGGGCACGTGGATCACGTGCGAGGAAACGGTGAACGGGCCGGACGCGAACGTGAACTTCCTCGGCCAGACGATGACGCTCGTCGAGAAGCACGGCTACCTGTTCGAGGTACCTGCCTCACGCGGGCTGGGAGAGCTCGTGATGGGCGAGCCGATCCGCAGCGCGGGGCGGTTCGCGCATGAAGCGGTGACGGTCGATCCGGCGACGGGCATCGTCTACCAGACCGAGGACGACTTCGCATACTGGTCGGGCTTCTATCGCTACATCCCACCCAACAACCCGCACCGAGACAAGCGCATCGCGGACGGCGGTCGCCTCCAGGTGCTCGGCGTGGTCCCGCCCGGCGCCAGCGGGCCCCAGGTCGTCAACCTGAGCAACGACCAGGACGTCGGCGTCACCCACCGGACAGCCTGGATCGATATCGAGGACCCGGACCCGGACATCCCGCAGGGAACGTTGAACGATCCGGCCACCCGGATCCTCTATCAAGGCCAGGCCGAGCCCCAGGGAGCGGCCCAGTTCAGCCGGCTCGAGGGGATCGACTACTTCAACCGACGCATCTTCCTCGTCTCGACCGAGGGCGGCGGACCGTTCGCAGGCGGGAACGGAAGCGCCGGCTTCGGCGAAGGCTTCGGGCAGGTCTGGGTGTACGACATCAGCTCGGAGACGATCACCCTGCTCTTCGAGAGCCCCGACCAAGACGTGCTCGACCTGCCGGACAACATCACCATCTCGCCGCGCCGGAAGAGCGTGCTCCTCTGCGAGGACTCGAGCGGTGCCAACTTCCTCCGCGGCCTGACGCAGGACGGCCTCATCTTCGACTTCTGCCTGAACGCGTTCCCCGGTCGCACGTCCGACGAGTTCGCCGGAGCGACCTTCAGCCCGGACACCCAGACGCTCTTCGTGAACCTCCAGGCGACGGGTGTCACCTTCGCCATCTGGGGGCCCTGGCAGCGCGGGCTCCTGTAGACGTCGCACGCATCGACCGAAGGGCCGCCCCGGCAGGCCCTTCGGTCGAGCTCGCACAGGGAACGCTCGGAATCGGGGATAGGGTCGGGCGGTGCGCGTCTGGATCGACATCTCGAACTCTCCCCAAGTCCCCTTCTTCCGGCCGCTGATCGCGATCCTCGAGGCACGCGGACACACGGTCGAGGTCACCACCCGCGAGTACGCCCAGACCCTCGAGCTCCTGCGCCTGTACGGCCTCCCCCACGAGGTCGTCGGGCCCCGCCACGGGGGAGCGACCCTCTGGGGCAAGGCGCGCGCGATGGCAGCGAGGTTGCCGGCACTTCGGCGCTTCGCAACCGGGCGGCGCTTCGACCTCGCTCTGTCACATGCCTCGCACGAGCTGCCCTTGGCCGCGCGGCTGGCGGGCATCCCATCGGCGTACGCGTTCGACTACGAGTTCGCCCGAGTGCAGCACGGCCTCGGCTGCCGCGCTGCCAGGCGGGTCGTCGTGCCCGACGCGATTCCGCAGGACCGGCTCGACCGGCTCGGAGCGCGGGAGCACAAGGTTCGCCGCTACCCCGGCCTGAAGGAGGA
>JBOHBD010000240.1:0-6457 GCA_050698195.1 Gaiellaceae bacterium | reverse complement strand
GGCCGAGGTCAGAGGCCCTCTCAAGCGGTGTGCGAACGTCACCTCCATCGCGGCCACTGTAGTTAGACTAGTTTGAGACTATGAGGCGAAAACCTCTGGCAGGGAGGATGTGCGCATGAGGCTGGCGCTCGCCCAGATGAACGCGGTCGTCGGCGATCTAGCGGGCAATCGGGACAAGATCCTCGCGTTCCTCGCCGACGCGCAGGCGGCAGGCGCGCAGCTCGTCCTGTTCCCCGAGCTCGTGATCACGGGCTATCCGCCCGAGGATCTGCTCCTGCGACCCGGCTTTCTGCGCGCAGCGCGGGAAGCGCTCGAGGACGTCGCGCGTGCCACTGGCGACGTCGTCGCGCTCGTGGGCACGCCCTGGCTCGACCGCGATCTCGCAAACGCGTGCGCGATCTGCACGCACGGTGGGATCCGCGGCGTCTACCGGAAGCAGTTCCTCCCGAACTACGGCGTCTTTGACGAGCACCGGTACTTTGCCGAGGGCCGCGACCTCCTGCTCCTCCGTTTCGGAGACACGTACGCCGGGCCCACGATCTGCGAGGACATCTGGCAGCCCGGCCCCCCGTCCACGGATCTCGCGGTCGCCGGGGCGCAGCTCATCGTCAACGTCTCGGCGTCGCCGTTCCACCTCGGCAAGGCCGAGGAACGGGAGGAGATGCTCGTCACGCGGGCGCGCGACACGAGCTCCTTCGTCGCCCTGTGCAACCTCGTCGGCGGCCAGGACGAGCTCGTCTTCGACGGGCACTCGGTGGTGCTCGACGACGCTGGCGACGTCATCGCGCGCGCACCGGGGTTCGAGGAGCATCTCCTGGTGGTCGACGTCGACCCCGACTTCGCCATCGGGCGGAGGCTTCGCGACGTCCGACGGCGAGAGCTGGACCGCTCGCGCGAGACGATTCCGCCCGTCGAGATCGTCGAGCTCGGACCCCCGGAGGCGCACGACGAGAGGGTGGCGGCGACGCTCGACCCGTTCGAGGCGGCGCGCGAGCAGATGCGCCTTGCCCTCGTGCTCGGGCTCCGCGACTACGTCGAGAAGAACGGTTTCGCCGAGGTCGTCGTCGGCGTGTCGGGCGGGATCGACTCCGCCGTGACGGCCGCGCTCTGCGTGGACGCTCTGGGCCCGGAGCGCGTCCACTGTGTCTCGATGCCGTCGAGGTTCAGCTCGCCGGAGACGAGGACGGACGCCACGCGACTGGCGCAGAGTCTCGGCTGCGACTTCCGCGAGATCGCGATCGAGGGCGTCGTCGAGGCATTCCGCGAGGCCCTCGAGGCGGAGACGAAGGGAGGCCCCGAGGGGCTCGCCGCGGAGAACCTCCAGGCGCGCGCCCGCGGCGTCCTCCTGATGGCGCTCTCGAACACGTTCGGCTGGCTCGTCGTCTCGACCGGGAACAAGTCGGAGCTCGCGGTTGGCTACTCGACGCTCTACGGCGACATGGTCGGAGGGTTCGCGCTCCTGAAGGACGTGTTCAAGACCGACGTGAGCCGCCTCGCCCGCCACGTGAACGAGCGGGCAGGACGCGAGCTCATCCCGTCGAGCACGATCGAGCGAGCTCCGAGCGCCGAGCTCAGGCCGGACCAGCGCGACGCCGACTCGATTCCCCCCTACGACACGCTCGACCCGGTGCTCGAGGCGTACGTCGAGCTCGACCGCTCGCGCGAGGAGCTGCTCGAGGAGTTCGATCCGGACGTGGTCGAGCAGGTGCTGCGTCTCGTCGACCGGGCCGAGTACAAGCGCAGGCAGGCGCCGCCCGGCGTCAAGCTCCGCCCGAAGGCGTTCGGCCGCGACCGCCGCACGCCGATCACGAACCGCTGGAGGGGTTGACACAGGCGACCGTAAGTAGTAACTTACGGTAAGTGATTACTAACGATCACCCGATGGACGCGCTCGGCGACCCGACGCGGCGGCGCGTGTTCGAGCTCCTGCGTCGCGGGCCCCGGTCCGTCGGCGACCTCGCGGCCGAGCTGCCAGTCAGCAGGCCGGCCGTTTCGCAGCATCTCCGCGTGCTCGAGACTGCCGGCCTCGTCACGCACCGTCGGATGGGCACGAGGCACCTGTACGAGGTCGACGGCAACGGAGTCGTCGAGCTCCGGGCTTGGGTCGAAGGATTCTGGGACGAGGCCCTCGCGCGCTTCAAGGCGGCGGCCGAGAGCAAAGGAGGAACGTCATGAGCGAATCGCTCGTCATCGAGGCCGTCCGCAAGACCGTGACGGTGGACTGTGCAGTGGAAGAGGCTTTTCGCGTCTTCACGACGGACGCCATGAGCTGGTGGCCGATCGAGACGCATTCGATTCACGGGAAGGCGGTGCGCGAGATCGTCTTCGAAGGGCGCGAAGGCGGCGAGGTTTACGAGGTCTCGGACTCGGGCGAGAGGGGGCACTGGGCGACGGTGCTCACGTGGGAGCCGCCCAACCGGCTCGTCATCGCCTGGAACGTCGCGCAGCGGGAGCCCGTTCCGACCGAGGTCGAAGTGCGCTTCTTCCGCGCGGGAGAGGGCATGCGCGTCGAGCTCGAGCATCGCGGCTGGGAAGCCGTCGCCGAGGACGCGGCGTCCAAGCGGGCGAGCTACGACACCGGCTGGGACCACGTGCTCGGCTTCTACGAGCGGCGGCTGGAGATCGCGTAGGGTCAACGCCGGTTCGACGGGTGTCGGGCTCGAGCCCGACACCCGTTTCACACGCCCACGTCGAGGAGCTCCTCGGGCGGCCCGTCCTCGAGGAGCCCTCGAAGGAGCTCGGCGAGCCGCCTAGGTGCGAAGAGCTCCTCCGACCGCTCGATCTCCTCGAGGGTCCACCAGCGAATCGCCGTCACACCCTCGGCATTGAGCTGCGCCCACGTGTGGCGCGGCCGCGGCTCGAAGGGAGGCGTGCGGACGAGGAAGTAGAGCTCCGTCTGGCCGTCCCACTTGCTGCCGAGCTCGAAGACGTGCGTCCGCGTCCACACCGGCGACCCGACATCGACCGCGTCGAGGCCCGCTTCCTCCAGGAGCTCGCGGCGCACCGCCTCCCCGTAGGTCTCGCCCTGCTCGAGCCCGCCGCCGACCGTCGCCCACACCGGCTCTGTCCCGGGAAAGTCGAAGCGGACGAGGAGGACACGATGCACGTCGTCGACGACGAGCGCGCGTGCCGCGGCACGGAGCCGAAGCTCACTCATCGACCAGATCTCGGAGCGCGCGAAACCAGCGCAGGCGCTCATCCCAGGGAACGGCCGCGTTCGCCGGTGACGTCGACGGGAGCACGAAGAGCGCGGTGCCGTCGAGCCGCCGCCCCTGAAGCCCGTGCTCGCAGGGCTCGCCGAAGACGCCCGTGTATGCCGTCTTGCCGACGAAGGCGATGACCCGCGGCGACAACGAACGCGCGATCTCCTCCAGCCGCGCGGCCGCGCCCGCGAAGTCGGCCTTCCGGAGGTCGCCCGACCCGCGCGTCGACCGTCGGGCGGCGTTCGTGAGACCGACGCCGTACCGGAGGAGCTCCTGGGCCTCCTGCGGAAGGAGCACCCGCGGCGTGAACCCGGCCGCGTGGAGCAGCCGCCAGAAGTCGTTCCGCGGGTTGGCGAACGGCGCGCCGGCGGCTGCGCTCACCCGTCCGGGATTGATGCCGCAGAAGACGATGCGGACTCCCGGCCGGAGCGCGTCAGGGACCTCCGTCTCGGCCGGCTCGGTCACGGGACGAGATCGAGAACCTGCGGTATCGCCGTGATACGGAACCCGGACCAACCGCGGACCGACTCCCAGTGCGGCTCTTCGCCGTCGCGATGGATCAGCACCGGGGTCATGCCGACGTCCTGCGCGCCGCGAAGCTCGTCGTTCGCGCCGTCGCCGACGAAGAGGCACTCCGAGGGCTCGACGCTGAGCTCCTCCACGGCGATCCGGTAGATCTCCGGACCGGGCTTCGCGTGTCCCGCGGTCGCCGAGAAGACGGTGCTGTCGAAGAGATCGGCGAAATTCGTCTCCGGCCAGACGTCGGCCACCTCCTCTGTGCAGTTAGAGACGAGCCCGACGCGCAAGCCGCGCGTCCGAAGCCCGGTCAGCGTGTCGAGGAGCCCCTCCCGGGGAACGAGCGCCCGGCGCGTCAGCTCGCGACGCCATCCGACGAGCTCGTCCACGTCGGCCTCGACGCCGAGCGTCTCGCAGGCAGCGCTGAAGCACGGGGCGATCGGCCCGATGTTCCGGCTTCGGATCGCGTCGTCCGTGTACCAGACCTCGTGGAACCGCTCGTAGGGAACGCCGAGCCGCTCGGCGATACGGCGATGAAGCGCTTCTCCTTCATCGGGGCGAAACTCGACGATCGTGTCCCAGAGGTCGAAGACGACGGCGCGAACGGGCACGCCGTGATCCTGCCTGTCGTCGCCTCAGGCCGCTTCGGCCTCCCGAGTGTCCAGGCGCAGCTCGAGCAGCCGGCGAAGGCGCTCTCCCAGCTCGGAGGGCTCGAGGCGGAGGTCCGGCTCGTGCCGGAGAACCTTCACGGAGTCGTCTGTCCAGCGCCACCCGTAGCAGCGCTCGTAGCACTCGGCCTCGCTGAGCGTCCGGAGCCGCTCCTCCATGCGCCTGCACCCTAGGCCAGGCCCCGGACGGTGCGGGGTAGGCTGCGCGTGGATGGCCGGCACTCCGCGCGTCTACGAGTTCGAGGTCACCGTGGACGGCGACCGGACGGCGCGCAGCGGGCTCGGCGGCGAGCCGATCGCACGCGCAGACGAGTGGTGGGCGGAGCATCTGGTGCTTGCCGGCCTCGTGCGCTGCACCCTGGCCAGCATGGACTACAGCGCTCGCCGTGCAGGTCTCCGGGTCGTCGGCTCGGGTCGGGCCAATGGGCGCATCACGAAGCGGGACGCGGACGGTCTGTACGCGTTCGTCGATCTCGAGACCCACCTCGAGATAGAGCTCGATCCGACGCCCGAGCGTCAGGCGGTCGAGGAGCTGCTCGCCAAGGCCGAGCGCGGCTGCTTCGTCGGGAACTCGCTGACGCCGCGCCCGCGGTACCGCTGGACGGTGAATGGAGAGGCGATTCCGTGAGCACCGCAACGTTCGACGTCAGCGCAGTTCGTGCCCGCTTCACCGCGCTCGACCGACCGCTGGCGTTCTTCGACGGTCCGGGCGGGACCCAGTGCCCCGACGAGGTGATCGACGCGATCGCCGCCTATCTCCGCGAGTCGAACGCGAACATCGGCGCGCCGTACGAGACGAGCCTTCGGACGGACGAGCTCGTCGCCCGTGCGCGCGGCCGTGCGGGCCGCTTCCTACGCGCCTCGCCCGAGGAGGTGGCATTCGGCCCGAGCATGACCGCATTGAACTTCCTCTTGACGCGTGCGTTCGCTCGGACGCTGCGAGCCGGCGACGAGGTGGTCGTCACGGTGCTCGACCACGACGCGAACGTGGCTCCCTGGCTCGAGCTCTCCCACGACCTCGGGATCGTCGTCCGCGTCGCGCGTGTGACCGAGGATCTCGAGGTCGACTACGACGACGTCGCGCGTCTCCTCTCCGACCGGACCCGAGTGGTCGCGTTCCCTGCGGCCGCGAACTCGGTCGGGACCGCACCCGACGTCTCGCGCATGGTCGACCTCGCCCACGAAGCGGGCGCTCTCGCCTGGGCGGACGCCGTCCACTACGCGCCTCACGGACCGATCGACGTTCAGGCCTGGGACGTCGACGTCCTAATCTGCTCGCCGTACAAGTTCTTCGGCCCGCATCTCGGGCTCGCGTTCGGCAAGCGGGAGCTGCTCGAGTCCTGGCGTCCGTACAAGGTGCGCCCCTCGGCGGACGAGCCGGTCGGCCACCGCTTCGAGCTCGGCACGCTGCCACACGAGCTCCTCGCGGGATTCGTCGCCGCCGTCGACTACGTCGACTCGCTGGGATGGGAAGCGATCCTCGCGCACGAGCGCGCGCTCGGCGAGCGCTTCCTCGCCGGGCTCCCGGACGGCTTCGAGCTCTACGGCCTGGCCACGATGACCGGCCGCGTGCCGACCTTCTGCTTCAACCTCCCCGGCCGTGCCCCGGAGGAGACCGCATCGCTCCTCGCTGAGCGTGACCTCGCTGTCTGGCACGGGAACTACTACGCCCTCGAGACGATGCGCTACCTCGGCCTCGAAGACGGGGCGGTGCGTGCCGGAATCGTCCACTACAACACGGAGGACGAGGTCGACCGCCTCCTCGCCGGTCTCACCGCGCTGGTCGGTCGCTGACCGCGACTACTCGAGAACGCCGCTCTCGCAGAAGCTCGGCGCGAAGCACGGGGCAGGCGTGGTCGTCTTCTTCACGACGAGCCGCGACGAGCTCGAGCGCCGCTTCGCCGGCCTGAGAGCGACGCTCGATCCGGCCGACGGGCTCTGGGTCGCATGGCCGAAGAAAGCGGCGAAGATCGGGGGCGACCTGACGTTCGACGTGGTGCAAGAGATCGGCCTCGCGCACGGGCTCGTCGACAACAAGTCCTGCTCGATCGACGAGCGCTGGCAGGCGCT
>JBOHBD010000239.1:0-4459 GCA_050698195.1 Gaiellaceae bacterium | reverse complement strand
ACCGCGCTCTCGGCGCTCGCCGGCGGTGAAGGAGACGAAGATGTCGCGGGCGGAGCCCGGCGCAACCACGAGCTCGAGCGGAAGCTCGACCGCGCCGCGGCCGTCCCGCTCGAGATCGCCGAGCTCGGTGCGGACACAGCCGCTCTCGCAGCTCTCGCGGGCGAGCTCTGCGACGGCGCGTACCGCGCAGACGTCGCCGCCGCTGCCGCGCTGGCCGCGGGCGGGGCCCGCGCCGCCGCGCATCTCGTCGAGGTGAATCTCGCGGTCCGCGAGGGCGACAAGCGCCTCGCACGCGCGCGCGCGAGCGAGCAGGCTGCGACCGAGGCCGCCGACCGCTTGCTCGCGTCGATCAGGTGAGCGACCGCCCGTGGGCATGCTGTCGACGCTGACCGACGCCGAGCTCGTCGGGCGCTGCCGCGCCGGAGACGCGGACGCCTGGAACGAGCTTGTCGAGCGTTTCTCACGCTACGTCTACGCGATTTGCGTCAAGGGCTTCCGCCTCGCCGACAGCGACGCCGAGGACGTCTTCCAGGACGTCTTCACTCGGGTCTACACGCATCTCGACACCCTCCGGGACGATTCGGCCCTCCGCCCGTGGATCGGGCAGCTCACGAGGCGCCTCTGTCTCGACTCGATCGCGAAGCGGAGCCGCGAGCAACCGACGGCCGAGCCCGTCGAGGAGGAGAGCCGCGACGTCCTGGCCGAGATCGACGAGGCGTTCTCCGTTCGCGAGGCGGTGACGACGCTGCCCGAGGGGTGCCAGGAGATCCTCGATCGCTTCTTCACGCAAGACCAGAGCTACCGCACGATCTCGGCGGAGCTCGACCTACCGGCCGGCACGATCGCGAGCCGCATCGCACGCTGCCTCCGAAAGCTGCGCGAGGAGCTCGAGGGAAGAAGTGAGGCCTCTCCGCAGTCTAGGGAGTAGATGAGCGACATCTACGACGAAGAACGGCTGGGAGCGCTCCTGCGAATCCTGCAACCGGCTCCCGAAGGGTGGATGCAGGCTGCGCAGGAGCTGCCGGGCGCGCGCCGTTCGCTCGACGAGATCGTCGCGCGTGCCGAAGCCGACCTCGAGTTCCGCGCGGCCCTGATCGCCGATCTCGAGGATGCTCTCGCACAGGCGGGGTTCGAGCCCGCCCCGCGTGCCCTCGAAGAGCTACGACAACGCCTCACAGAGCGCTAGCGGAGGTCAGACCCCACGGGTCT
Source organism: Gaiellaceae bacterium (assembly GCA_050698195.1). Classification (GTDB taxonomy): domain Bacteria; phylum Actinomycetota; class Thermoleophilia; order Gaiellales; family Gaiellaceae; genus GMQP-bins7. The sequence continues at coordinate 3,250 of JBOHBD010000239.1, read as the reverse complement.
GACCCCTCGCGCGACGCACTAGAGTCCGCCACCGTGACCGACGTCGCGGGCCACGGATGGGATGCGAGCCAGGCTGCGCTGCCGGCCTGGAGCCTGCCGAAGGACGCCGTCGACCGCATCTCGCTCCCGGCCGAGTGGCCGGAGCACGTCACCCGCGACTGGGCATGGGGCGGCTCGACGGGCAAGGGTGCCCGCGTGTGCATCCTCGACTCGGGCGTGGAGGGAAGCCACCCGCTCGTCGGAGGGCTCGAGAGCGCGGTCGTCATCTCGCTCGGCGAGGACGACGAGATCGTCGCCGAGGAGGACGCCGAGGGTGACGTCTCGGGGCACGGCACCGCCTGCGCGGGCATCGTCCGCACGCTCGCGCCGGACTGCAGCCTGTCGAGCGTCCGCGTGCTCGGCTCGAGCTTCACGGGGAGCGGCGGGGTCCTCCTCGCCGGGCTGCGCTACGCGATCGAGCAGGGCTTCGACGTGATCAACATGAGCCTCTCGACGACGAAGAAGCCCTTCGCCGGCGTGCTCCACGAGCTCGCCGACAGCGCGTACTTCAAGCGCTCCGTGCTCGTCGCGTCGGCCCACAACATGCCGGTCGAGAGCTACCCGTGGCGGTTCTCCTCGGTCATCTCGGTGGGCAGCCACGAGGAGCCCGACCCGCTGGCGTTCTTCTACAACCCGAGCCCGCCCGTCGAGTTCTTCGGCCGCGGAGTCAACGTCGAGGTTCCCTGGTCGGGCGGCCGGGCGCTCACCGTCTCCGGCAACAGTTTCGCGACGCCGCACATGACCGCGATCTGCGCGCTGATCCTCGCGAAGCATCCTGAGCTGACGCCCTTTCAGTTGAAGAGCGTCCTGTACCTGACCGCGACGAACGTAGGGGGTGGCACGTGACCGACAAGTCGGAGCTGCAAGCTGCCGTCGCAGCCGGCGTGGTCGGCTCCGAGGAGTCGTTCCGCACGCTGCTGGGCGCGATCGTCGAGGTCGCGCGCTCGATCTTCGGCGCGAAGGCATCCTCGATCCTCCTCCTCGACGAGGAGACCGAGGAGCTCGTGTTCGAAGCCGTCGTGGGCGAGGGCGAGGAGGAGCTTCTGGGTATGCGCTTCCCCGCCGGCAAGGGAATCGCCGGGTGGGTGCTCGCCACGCGAACTCCCCTCGTCATCGAGGACGTGCAGACGGACCCGCGCTTTGCCACGGACGTGGCCGAGGGGACGGGCTACGTTCCGAACGGCCTCATGGCGGCGCCTCTGCTCCACGACGAGCAGGCGCTCGGGGTGCTCGAGGTGCTCGATCGACCCGGCCAGTCGCTCTTCAGCCTGCAGGAGATGGAGCTCCTCGGGCTCTTCGCGAACCAGGCCTCGATCGCGGTCGACCTGCTCAAGAAGGCGAGGAAGGCCGAGCGCCTCCTCGACGCCGACTCAGGCGAGCTGGCGGTCGTCGCGCGGCTCGCGGCGGCGGTGGACGCGCTCGAGGACTCGCAGCGTGAAGCCGGCGTTCGGCTGCTCGGAGAGCTCGCCGACACGCTCGGCGCGTAGAGGCGTCAGTGGAGACGCGGCCCCTGTGGCCGCGAAGAGGACGCCTTCAGGGATTCTTGCGCGACCCGAGTCCGCGCCGGCGGAATACGGTTCTGCGCCAGAAAGAAGGCCCGGGCGCCACTCGGTCGCCCGGGCCTTCCGAAAACCTTCTGCCGCTCGGTGCTACTCGGCCACCGGCCCCTCTGCAACGGGACCCTCGGCGACCGGGCCCTCGGCTACGGGGCCGTGAGCCTCGACGTCGGGCTCGTCGTCGCTCGTTCGCTCGGCCACGGGGCCTTCGGCGGTGGGACCCTCAGCGGTTGGGCCCTCTGCGACTGGCCCGTGCGCCTCGACGTCCTCTTCCTCTGGGCGATTCGCCTCGTCCGACATTCAGTGCTCCTCCTTTTCCGGCGCGTGTGCGCGGTTCTGTTGAACAAGACCGGGCGGACTGTCGAAATCTTCCCTCGCCGACTTCAAATCCGCAAGGCGGAGTGAGATGCTCCGCCCGTGGGCGGGCTCGGAAAGCGCCTGGCCGACTCGGCTGCCGCATTCGCGTCCGTCGCGCGGAACGCGAACCTGCGTTGGCTCCAGCTCGCGTGGACGATGTCGATCGTCGCGCACTACGCGTTCCTGATCGCCGTGTCCGTCTACGCGTACGGCGTCGGAGGAGAGAAGGCCGTGGGGCTCATCTTCCTCGCCCGGCTCATCCCGGCGGCGCTGATCGCACCCTTCGCCGGACTCGTCGGCGATCGCTTCCGCAGGGACCGCGTCCTGCTCGTGACCAACGCGATCCGCATCGTCCTGGTGGGGGCCGCCGCCGGGGCCGTGTTCGCCGACGCGACGCCGACGGTCGTCTACGCGCTCTCGATCGCGGCCACGATCGCGACGACACCGTTCCGTTCGGCTCAAGCCGCGCTGACACCCTCTCTCGCACGCACCCCCTCGGAGCTCACCGCGGCGAACGCCGTCGCGAGCGGAATCGAGAGCATCGCGATCTTCGTCGGCCCGGCGCTCGCAGGGATCCTCCTCGTCGTGGCGAGCGCGGGCCTCGTCTTCACCCTGACCGCACTGATGCTCGTCGCCTCGACGCTCTTCATCGTGCTCATCACGATCGAGCACGTACCGAAGCCGAGGCACGAGCTCGAGGCCTCAACCATCCTCTCCGAGGCGTTCGCCGGCTTCACGACGATCGGCCGGCACCCGGCTCTCCGCGTGATGCTGGTGCTCCTGACGGCGGAAACCGCGATCGCGGGCGCGGTCCAGGTGTTCGTCGTCGTCGCTGCGCTCGAGATGCTCGATCTCGGCGAAGGTGGGGTCGGCTACCTCAACTCCGCGATCGGCGTCGGTGCGTTCATCGGCGCCGTCGGCGCGCTCTCCCTGACCGGCGCCAGGCGTCTGAGCCCGGCCTTCCTCGTCGGCATCGCATTGATGGGCCTCCCGCTGATCGCGATCGGGATCTGGCCCGAGATCGTCGTCGCGGTGCTCGTTCTCGCGCTGCTCGGGTTCGGAATCTCCCTCGTCGACATCTCGGGACTGACGCTCGTGCAGCGCGCCGTGCCGGACGACGTCATGGCTCGGGTCTTCGGCGTCATCCAGATGCTCTGGCTGTCGTCCATGGGCATCGGCGCCGCCCTTGTCCCTCCGCTGATCGCGTGGCTCGGCGTCGAGAGCGCCCTCATCGCGACGGGGGCGCTCTTGCCCGTGCTCGTCCTGCTCTTCGGCGCGAAGGTCGCCCAGATCGACGC
>JBOHBD010000238.1:0-4808 GCA_050698195.1 Gaiellaceae bacterium | reverse complement strand
GCGTGCGCCATCTCGACGAGGTCGTGCGTCACGCTCGAGAAGCGGCGCTCGGCCGCTTCGAGCTCGTCGAGATCGGCCGCCGACATCTTCGGTGTGGCGATCTCGGTGGCGAGGCTCTCGAGCTCCGCGCGCACGAGAAACGCCTCGCGGAGCTCGTCCCGCGCGAGCATGCGCACCCGCACGCCGCGGTTCGGCTCGAAGGTGACGAGACCGAGCGCGGCGAGCCGCCGGAGCGCCTCTCGCACGGGAGTGCGACTCACCTGGAACTGCTCCGACAGGTGCTCCTGGCGCAGCACGCTGCCGGGCGGAATCTCACCCGAGACGATCGCCTCTTCGAGCGCGAGCGCGAGATCGTCGGCCTTGGTCCCGTCCGACATCAGGCCAGCTCCAGCAAGCGGTCGTACGCGGGCAGCGTCAGGAACTCGGGGAACTCCTCCGCGAGCGCAACCTGCTCGAAGAGGGCTCGCGCCTCCCGCACGACCGGCTCGTCGGGCAACCCGGCGACGACCTCGGAGACGATGCGCTCCACGTCCTCGCGCGCCACGCGGCCGTGGCGCACCCACTGCCAGACCTGCGAGCGCGAGATCTCCGCCGTCGCCGCGTCCTCCATCAGGTTGTCGATCGCTGCGGCTCCCACGCCGGAGAGCCAGGAGGCGATGTAGCGGATGCCCACGGAGACGTTCGCACGCACGCCGTCCTCGGTGATCTTTCCCGGCGTCGCGGACACGTTCAGCAGATCCGCGCCCTCGACGGACACGTCCTCGCGCCGCCGGTCGAGCTGGTTCGGCCGCTCGCCGAGGACGGAGTCGAACACCTCCGTCGCAACCGGCACGAGATCCGGGTGTGCGACCCAGGTCCCGTCGAAGCCGTCGCCCGACTCGCGCTCCTTGTCGTCGCGCACGCGCGTGAGCGCGATGTCGTTCACCTCCCGATCGCGGCGGCTGGGGATGAAGGCCGCCATGCCGCCGATCGCATGCGCCCCGCGCGTGTGGCAGGAGCGAACGAGGAGCTCGGTGTACGAGCGCATGAACGGCACCGTCATCGTCACCTGCGCGCGGTCGGGGAGCACGAAGTCCTCGCGGTCGCGAAACTTCTTGATCGTCGAGAAGATGTAGTCCCAGCGGCCGGCGTTGAGCCCGGCCGAGTGGTCGCGGAGCTCGTACAGGATCTCCTCCATCTCGAACGCCGCGAGGATCGTCTCGATGAGGACGGTCGCCTTGATCGTCCCTTGCGGGAGCCCGAGCCGCTCCTGCGCGAAGCGGAAGACGTCGTTCCAGAGCCGCGCCTCGAGGTGGCTCTCGAGCTTGGGGACGTAGAGGTACGGGCCGCTGCCACGCTCGAGCAGACGCTCGGCGTTCCGCTGGAAGTAGACGCCGAAGTCGAACAGGCTGGCGGACACCGGCCGTCCGTCGATCCCGACGTGCCGTTCGACGAGGTGCCAGCCGCGCGGGCGGACGAGGAGCACGGCGACCTCGTCGTTCAGGTCGTACTTCTTGTCCGGCGTCTCGACCGAGATCGTCCGCTCGATCGCGTCGGTCAGGTTGAGCTGGCCGCCGACCACGTTCTCCCAGGTCGGCGAGTTCGCGTCCTCGAAGTCGGCCATGTAGATCCGCGCGCCCGAGTTCAAGGCGTTGATCACCATCTTGCGGTCGCCCGCGGGCCCGGTGATCTCGACGCGGCGATCCTGGAGGTCGGCCGGGACGGGTGCGACCTGCCAGTCGCCCTCGCGCACCGAGCGGGTCTCCTCGAGGAAGTCGGGCAGCTCCCCGGACGAGAGCCTCCGCTGTCGCTCCGCCCGCGCGCGGAGAAGCTCCTCGCGCCGGCCGCCGAACTCCCGCTCGAGCGCCTCGACGAGCTCGAGCGCCTCCGGCGTCAGCACCCCGGCCTCGTCCGGGCCGTGGAGAGTGACACCCGACACAGCCGGGGTGCTCACGCCGTCGGCGCAGCCTGGAACTGCGCCTCCTCGGTCGAGCCCTCGAGCGCCAGCGTCGAGCTCTCCCCGCCGGTGACCGCCTCGAGCACGGCGTCGAAGTAGCCGGCCCCCACCTCGCGCTGGTGCCTGGTCGCCGTGTAGCCGCGCTCCTCGGCGGCGAGCTCCTGCGCCTGCAGCTCGACGTAGGCGCTCATGCCGCGATCGGCGTATCCGCGCGCGAGGTCGAACATCGACGCGCAGACGGCGTGGTAGCCGGCAAGGGTCACGAACTGGAACTTGTACCCCATCCCCGCGAGCTCGCGCTGGAAGGACGCGATGGTGCGATCGTCGAGGTGCTTCCTCCAGTTGAACGACGGCGAGCAGTTGTAGGCGAGGAGCTTGCCGGGGTACCGCGCGTGCACCGCGTCGGCGAACGCGGCCGCCTCGTCGAGGTCGGGTGTCGACGTCTCGCACCAGAGGAGATCCGCGTAAGGGGCGTACGCGAGCGCCCGCGCGATCGGAGCCTCGATCCCAGGGCGAACGCGGAAGAACCCCTCGGGCGTCCGCTCCCCGGTGAGGAACTCGTGGTCGCGCTCGTCGACGTCGCTCGTCAGGAGCGTCGCGGACAGGGCATCGGTGCGCGCAACGAGGATCGTCGGAACGCCGAGCACGTCGGCCGCGAGACGTGCCGAGACGAGGGTGCGGATGAAGTGGGCCGTAGGGACGAGAACCTTCCCACCGAGGTGGCCGCACTTCTTCTCCGACGAGAGCTGGTCCTCGAGGTGGACGCCCGCGGCGCCGGACTCGATGAGCGACTTCATCAGCTCGAACGCGTTCAGCGGGCCGCCGAAGCCCGCCTCGGCGTCCGCGACGATCGGCGCCAGCCAGTAGGTCCCGTTCCTGCCCTCGGCGGAGTCGATCTGATCGGCGCGGAGGAGCGCGTTCGAGATCCGCCTGACCAGTGCGGGGGCGCTCGAGACCGGATAGAGGCTCTGGTCGGGATACGTGTGGCCGGAGAGGTTCCCGTCCGCGGCGACCTGCCATCCCGAGAGGTAGATGGCCTGGAGGCCGGCCTTCACCATCTGGACGGCCTGCGCTCCCGTGAGGGCGCCGAGGGCTGGGACGTACGGCTCGGAGCGAAGGAGCTGCCAGAGCCGCTCGGCGCCGAGTCGCGCGAGCGTGTGCTCGACGTGGAACCTCCCCCGAAGCTTCTCGACGTCGGCTTGCGTGTACGGACGCTCGATCCCGTCCCAGCGATCCTGCCCCTTCTCCCCCGTCTCGCTCATCGTCGCTCCTCCGGTTCGGTCAGATTGTGTCCGAGATCCTACTATTTCGGATCCTAAGTGCGCGCTAGGACAACGCTCCTTCAGTGAAAAAGGAGCATTCGGGAGGCCTTCCCCGCATTGTTGGATACAAAACATCATGATGCGGGATCCGGAGACCGGAGCCTGGTCCAGAGCCGGACCCCTCGCCGAGCCCGGGCCTGCGGCGACGGAAGAGGTCGGAGCCGGTCGGATACGATCGCCGCGATGGCGACGAAGGCCGCGGGCGAGGTGACGTTCGGAGAGGTGATCGGGCAGGCGTACGCCACGGGCCGGGCCGCGATCGAGCTCGGCCTCGGGGTTCACGAAGGCTCGATCGTCGCCGAGGCGGGCGAGCGGGTCCCCGTGAAGATGCTGAACCGGCACGGCCTCGTCGCCGGCGCGACCGGAACAGGCAAGACGCGGACGCTGCAGGTGATCGCCGAGCAGCTCTCCACGGCCGGCGTCGTGGTCTTCGCCGCCGACGTGAAGGGAGACGTGTCGGGTATCGCGCTGCCGGGGTCGGACGCCGGCCCCGCGAAGCGGGCCAGAGAGCTCGGGATCGAGTGGGCACCCGCCGGCTTCTCGGTCGAGTACCTCTCGCTCGGCGGCATCGGCCCGGGCGTCCCGCTGCGCGCCACCGTCTCGGACTCCGGACCGCTGCTCCTCGCGAAGGTGCTGGGCTCGAACCAGACGCAGGAGCAGAGCCTCGCGCTGGTCTTCCACTACGCCGACTCGAAGGGGCTTCAGCTCCTCGACCTCCCCGACCTGCGGGCGCTGCTCACGTTCCTCGACTCGGACGCGGGCAAGGACGAGCTCCGAGGCAACGGGGGCCTCGCGTCACAGACGGTCGGGGTGCTGCTGCGCTCGTTGATCGGCCTCGAGGAGAGCGGCGGGACCGAGTTCTTCGGCGAGCCTCAGCTCGATGTCGCCGACCTGATCCGGACTGCGCCGGACGGGCGCGGGATCATCTCGTGCCTCGAGCTCCCCGCCGTGCAGGACAAGCCGAAGCTGTGGTCGACGGTGCTGATGTGGGTCGTCGCCGAGCTCTTCGAGCAGCTTCCCGAGGTCGGCGACCGCGAGAAGCCGAAGCTCGTCTTCTTCCTCGACGAGGCGCACCTCCTGTTCGAGGGCGCGAGCAAGTCCTTCGTCGAGTCGGTCGCCCAGACCGTACGGCTGATCCGCTCGAAGGGCGTGGGTGTCTTCTTCGTGACCCAGACGCCGAAGGACATCCCGGCCGACGTCCTGGGCCAGCTCGGGAACCGCATCCAGCACGCGCTGCGCGCGTTCACGCCCGACGACGCGAAGGCGCTGCGCGCGAGCGTCCGGACGTATCCGACGTCGGACTTCTACGACCTGGAGGAGCTGCTGACGCAGCTCGGCACGGGCGAAGCGGCCGTCACGATCCTGTCCGAATCCGGCGTGCCCACGCCGGTCGTGCACACACGCATGCGCCCCCCGTACGCGCGCATGGGACCGGCCGACGACGTCGACGGGACCGCGAAGAGCTCGCCGCTCTACGCGAAGTACGGGGCGCGCCTCGACAGCCAGCGCGCGCGCGAGATGCTCGACGCCCGCCTCGAGCAGGCCGCGCC
>JBOHBD010000237.1:0-2802 GCA_050698195.1 Gaiellaceae bacterium | reverse complement strand
GATCAGGAGCGCGCGGGCAAGGAGCTCGAGGTCGCCCTCGAGCGGCTTCGGATCTCGCGAGCGCGCCTGCAGGTGCTTCTGGACGCCCTCGAGCGGGCACAGCGGCGAACCCGCTGGATCCGCGCGTTCCTGCCGGTCAGATGACGCGTGTCGCCGCGGTCGACCTCGGGACGAACTCGACTCGGCTGCTCGTCGCGGACGTCGACGGAGAACGGCTGGACGAGGTCGTCCGGCTCCTGACGATCACGCGGCTCGGCGAGGGCGTCGACCGGCGGCGGCGGCTCCTCCCCGTCCCGATCACGCGCGTGCGCAACTGCCTCACCGAGTACCGGCGCGAGCTCGAGGCCCTCGGCGCGACGCAGACGCTCGCCATCGGCACGAGCGCCGTCCGCGACGCGGAGAACGGAGAAGCGTTTCTCGGCGAGATCGAGTGGAGCTACGGCTTCGCGACGCGCCTCCTCGACGGCGGCGAGGAGGCCGCGATGATGCTTCGCGGCGTCACTGCGGGACGCACGCTCGCCGAGGACACGCTGATCGTCGACATCGGCGGCGGGTCGACGGAGCTCGTGCTCGCGTCGAACGGGGGCGTACCGGCGATGTTCGCGAGCGTGGACGTCGGCTGCGTCCGCGTGACCGAGCGGTTCCTCGTCTCCGATCCACCCAGCCAGCCCGAGCTCGCCGCTGCGGCGGCATACGTCCGCTCGCTCCTCCCGTCGAACGGAGCCGCGCGGGCGATCGGTGTCGCGGGCACCGTGACGACGCTCGCCACGCTCGACCTCGGCCTCGCGGAGTACGACCCGCTACGAACGCACGGGCACGAGATCTCACGCGAGGCGGTCGAGCGGGAGCTCGGGCGGCTCGCCGCGCTGACGCTCGCCGAGCGGTTGCGGGTCCCGGGCATCGAGCCGGGTCGCGCCCCGGTGATCGTGGCCGGGGTCGTCGTCCTCCGCGAGATCATGGACGCGTACGGCCTCGCGGGGATCGAGGTCAGCGAGCGCGACATCCTCCACGGCGCCGCGTACGCGGCCGCCGAGCTCCCGGAGCCGGAAGAGGGCGCGGCGCCTCCCGGCGCGTACACCTGCTGCTGACCCGAAGCTAGGCGGCGTGCGCGATCGTCGTGAACGGCACGGCGCGCAGGCGCTCGAAGATCACCAGTCCTGCGCGCAGCGACTCGTCGTCCTGAGCGCACCTGCCGAGCCCGAGGAGCGAGTAGCCCTCCTGCACGACCGAGCCCCACTCCGTCCACCCCGTAACGGCCTCGCGGTAGAGCGCCGCAGCCTCCTCCCGCTGCCCGTGCGCCTCGGCCAGGATCGCACGCCCTGTGAGGAACGCGACGCGAGCGGCGAGACCCGGCGTAGCCTCGATGCACCCGTTGTAGAGCTTGTCCCCGAGCTCGAGGGCATCGGCCGCGACCGCGATCCGCAAGGCCGTGAGGAGCCACGGCAAACGCCAGTTCGGCTTGCCGCTCGTCGCGGCCTCGAACTCGATCGTTAGCACCAGCGCCTGCTCGAAGTCCCCGCTCGAGGCGTGCACGAACGCGCTCTCGTTCAACGCCGGAGCCAGGGTCTGCGGATCGCCGATCTCCCGGGCGCGAGGGAGAAAGACCGCGACCGAGCGACGCGCCTCGTCGAGCGCCCCGCGCTGGGCGTGGATGGACACCGTCGACACGCGTGCGCCGACCTCGATCTGGGTCCCGCCCTGCTCGGCATCCCACCGGATCAGCTCGTCCGCCTCCCGGAGGGCGTCGTCCCACCTGCCGGTCTCGTAGAGCTGCCAGAGCATCGCTCCGCGCGTCCACATCTCGTGATGCTTCAGACCCCGCCGGCGCGAGAAGTCGAGCGAGCTCTCGAGGAGCGCGAACGAGTCCGCGAGCGGCGCGTGCGGGGCGAGCGCCTCCGAGTAGTTGAGATACGACGTTCCGGTCTCGATGCCGAGGCCGAGCCGGAGAGAGAGCTCGAGCGCGTCACGCATGTCGTCCAGTCCGCCGCGGTCTCCGAGATCCAGGCGCGAGAGCCCGCGCATCTGCAGGTGGCGAACCACGTTCTCGACGCCCAGCTGCTCTGCGAGCTCGATCCCCTTCTGCGCCCACACGATCGCATCGCCCGTACGCCCTCCGAGCGCATCCGCGGAGGCAGCGCGCTCGTACGCCGCCACGAGATCGGGCCCCGGCCCGTCGCGCTCGAGCGCCTCGACGGCCGCGTAGGCCAGCTCGCGCGCGGCCGCGGTGCGTCCGTGCCGCCACAGCGCCCGGGCGAGGCCGAGCTTCGCGAGCGCCGTCGCGCGCTCGTCGCCGGCATCCTCGAGGATCGAGAGGGCTTCTTCGTACACCTCTTCGGCCTCGAGCAGGCGGGCCTGCTCCTGCAGCGCGTCGCCGAGCTTCGCGAGCACGCCTCCGCGCGTCGTGGCCTCCGCGACGACCGCCAGGGCGCGGCGGTACAACGCCTCGGCTGCGGCCATGTCGAGGCGCATCGCGCGGTCGCCCGAGAGGATCAGGAAGCGGGCCAGCCGGGGCTCGAGATCGGGGCTCGGATCCTCGCCCGCCGCACGGCCGAGCTCGAGCGCCTGCCCGTAGTGGTGCACCAGGATCTCGGCGTGGTCGGAGACGCGATCCTCCGCCTCCCCCTCGATCCACTCCGCCGCGCGCACGTGCTTGGCGGCGCGGGCGGCGCGCGGGATCTGCTGGTAGGCGACGTCGCGGACGAGCACGTGCCAGAACGAGAACTCCTCCTCGTCGCGCATCGAGGAGACGCGGGTCGGCCGCACGAGCTCTCGTCGCACGAGCTCTCGCAGCCCGTCCAGCAC
>JBOHBD010000236.1:0-3217 GCA_050698195.1 Gaiellaceae bacterium | reverse complement strand
GCGCCGACGTGCGCGCAGCAGCAGCCGCCGAGGACGAGCGGCCGCTCGGGGAGCGCCGCGGCCAGTGCGGTCGTCTGCTCCTCGAGCGTCGCACGCTCGATCACACCGGTCTCCGGGTAGGGGACGGGGAGCGAAGCTCCCTCCGCCATCGCCTCCCCGCCGGCTCCCCACGCTGCGGGCACGCGAACGAGCCCCGCCGCGAACTCACGCCCGCAGGCGTGACACTCGTAGCCCAAGCCCATCGCGACGGCGGTGAACGTGCGGCAGTCCGGGCATCGCGCACGCAGCGAGCTCATTCGACGACCTTCTCGTAGATGTCGAAGCGGGTGGAGGCGTGCATCCGCGCCTGCTCGTAGAGCTTCCTCGCGCCGGTGAGGCTCTCCGCGTCGACCCCGAGCCGCAGCTCCTCGCTCATGCGGGAGCAAGCTCGTCGAGCGCGTCTGCGAGACCTGCCAGCGAAGGGAGTGTTCGATCGGGCCGAGGGTCGTCGGGCTCCCCGAGCCGGTTGATCCAGACGCTCGGGATGCCGAGCTCGCTCGCCGGCTGGATGTCGTGGAAGAGGCTCTGCGCGACGTGGACGTGCTCGACGTCGCCGCCGCGCTGCTCACGGAACACCTCCCAGTGCCGCCGCGCGGGCTTGTAGGAGTCGATGTCGCCCGCGACGATCGCGTCGTCGAACACGACGCCGATCGCCTCCATGGAGGCCTCGATCAGGTCGCGGTCGGTGTTCGAGAGGGTTGCCAGCCGCCAGCCGCGCTCCTTTGCCTGTAACAGAGCGGCCTGAGCGTCCTCGAAGACGGGCCATGACGGCAGCGAGCGGGCGAGGGCGCTCGACTCGCCTTCGGGAAGCGTCAGCGCCTCCTCTTCCGCGAGCCGCTCGAGCGCGATCGTCAGCACCTCCCGGTACGAGGCGCCCGGATGCCCGGACTGGATCTCCGGCTCGAGCTCGTGGTAGCGGGCGAGCAGCCGCTCCGCACGCTCCACACCGAAGAGCTTCTCGAGCTCGGCGCGGATCCCCGCGTTCCAGTCGACGATCGTCCCGTAGCAGTCGAAGGTCGCCCAACGCTCCACGCTGGAAGCCTAGTCTCCGTGGATGGCCGAAATCCGCGCGATGACGCGCGACGACTGGCCCGCGGTCGAGGCGATCTACGCCGACGGGATCGCGACGGGCGATGCGACGTTCGAGACCGAGCCGCCGAGCTGGGAGGAGCCGCGCGAGCGGGACCTTCCGCGCCGCAAGATCGAGCATCGCCAGCTCTCCATCGCCCTCGAGGACGACCCGCCTCAGGAGTCGTCCCAGCGGCGGAACACGACGCACGCGTTGTGGCCGCCGAAGCCGAACGAGTTCGAGACGCCGATCTCGATCTCCGTTGGCCGCGCCTCGTTCGGGACGTAGTCGAGGTCGCACGTCGGGTCCGGCGTCTCGTAGTTGATCGTGGGCGGGAGAAGCCCGCGCTGAACCGCGAAGATCGTGAAGATCGCCTCGACCGCCCCCGCAGCGCCCAACGTGTGACCGGTCGCGCCTTTCGTCGACGAGACGGGCGTCCGGTAGGCGTTGTCCTCACCGAGCGCAAGCTTGAGGACACGCGTCTCGGCGGGATCGCCGAGCGGGGTCGACGTCCCGTGGGCGTTCACGTAGCCGATGTCCTCCGGTGAGATCCCGGCGTCGGCGAACGCCATCTTCATCGCGCGGGCAGGGTTCGCGCCCGTGGGGTCGGGCTCGGTGACGTGCGTGGCGTCCGACGAGACGCCATAGCCGAGCAGCTCTGCGTAGATCTTCGCACCACGCTCGCGCGCTTGCTCGAGCTCCTCGAGCACGAGCACCGCGCCGGCCTCGCCCATGACGAAGCCGTCCCGATCCGCGTCGAACGGGCGCGACCCGCGCTCGGGGTCCTCGTTCCGCTGCGAGAGCGCGCGCATCGCTGCGAACCCCGCGATCCCGACCCGGGTGATCGGCGCCTCGGTGCCACCGCAGAACATCGCGTCCGCCCGTCCGAGGCGAATCGCATCCAGCCCGTCGCCGATCGCCATGTTCGAGGCGGCGCAGGCAGTCGTCTCCGTCGCGAGGGGGCCCTGCGTCCCGAGCTCCATGGAGATCCAGGCCGCGGCCATGTTCGGGATGATCTGGATGATCGAGAACGGGCTCGTCCGGTCCGGGCCCCGCTCGAGGAGCACCTGCAAGCAGTCCTCGAAGGCGCTCAAGCCTCCGATCCCTGTCGCCACTGCGGCGCCGACTCGATCGGGCGCGGCTGCGACCGAGATGCCGCTGTCCGCCTCCGCCATGCGCGCGGCCGAGAGCGCCAGCTGCGAGAAGCGGTCCATCCGCCGCGCTTGCTTCCGCTCGATCCAGGTCGTCGGATCGAAGTCCTTCGCCTCGCAGGCAAAGCGCACGGAGTAGTTGCTCGTGTCGAAGTGGGTGATCGGACCGGCGCCGGACTCTCCCGCGACGAGGCTCGCCCACGTCGACTCGGGGTCGTTGCCGAGCGGCGTCACCATTCCCACCCCGGTGATGACGACCCGGCGTCGTCCGTTCTGGATCGCGTCGGTCACGTTCCGCTACATCCCGAGGCCGCCGTCCACCAGGAGCACCGCGCCCGTGACGAACGACGCCTCCTCGGAGCAGAGGAACCGTATCGCCCCGGCCACGTCCTCCGGATCGCCGAGGCGGCCGAGAGGCGTGTTCTCCAGCATGGCTCCTGTCGCCTCCTCCGGAAGCACGTCGGTGAGCCGGGTCTTCACGTAGCCCGGGACGACGACGTTCGCACGCACGTTCCGGCTCCCGAGCTCGCGGGCGAGCGCCTTCGTGAACCCGATGATCCCGGCCTTCGACGCCGCGTAGTTCGTCTGGCCCCAGTTCCCGTGCAGCCCGACGATCGACGAGACGTTGACGATCGCGCCCGCGCGCTTGCGCATCATCCCCCGCACGGCCGCGCGGCACGTGTAGAAGCACGACGCGAGGTTGGTGTCGATCACCGTCTGCCAGTCCTCGTCGGACATCCGCACGAGGAGGCCGTCGCGGGTGACGCCGGCGTTGTTTACGAGCACGTCGAGATCGCCCGCGTCCTCGACGAGCGCGCGCGCGGACTCCGGGTCCGAGACGTCGCCCTGCACCGCGCGGCCGCCGATCTCGGACGCGAGCGCCTCCGCTTCCTCGGCGCCCGTGCGGTACGAGACCACGACCGACGCGCCCGCGCGGGCAAGCTCGGCCGCGGTCGCG
>JBOHBD010000235.1:0-13602 GCA_050698195.1 Gaiellaceae bacterium | reverse complement strand
GCGCGGTACCGACGGCGCCCGCGAGCGCGGCCTCGAACTCGTCGACCTTCGGCCCCATCGTCAACTGCCCTGTCTCGATCACCTCCGCGACCGCGGCCAGCTCGTCCTCGCCGACGTCGGGCTGCGCCAGCCGGATCGAGGTTGATCCCGCCCGTGTCAAGCCGCCGGAGCTCCGAGCCTCTCCCGGTACCAGGCGATCGTACGCTCGAGCCCCTCGTCGAGATCGACCCTCGCCTCGAACCCGAGAAGCGTTCGCGCCTTCTCGATGTTCGGGATCCGCAGCTCGACGTCCGTGTAGTGGAGAGGTTGGAAGACGATCTCGCCCGGACAGCCGGTGATGCGCTTCACGCGCTGAGCGAGGTCGTGGATCGTCACCGCGGACCGCGCGTTGCCGATGTTGAAGCTCTCGCCGACGGCGCTCGGGTGCTCGAGCGCGAGCAGGGCGCCGTCGACCATGTCGTCGACGTAGCACCACGCCCGGATCTGCGAGCCGTCCCCGTGGATCGTGAGGTCCCGCCCCGCAAGGGCTGCTTCGATGAACACGCGGATGGCGCCGCCGCCGATCTGCCCCGGTCCGTAGACGTTGAAGGGGCGCACGGAGGTCGTCGGGAGACCGAGCTCTGCGTGGTAGGCGTGGGTCATGTGCTCACCCGCGAGCTTGGACACGGCGTACGTCCAGCGTGCCTCCCCGACCGAGCCGATCGTCGTCACGTGAGCCTCTTGCACGTTGAACGCGTGCTGGCCGAAGACCTCGCTCGTCGAGAAGTCGACCAGGCGCTCGATCGTGTCGCGTGTCGCGAGTGCGGCCTCGAGGACGTTGTACGTGCCGATGACGTTCACGCGCATCGTGCGGACGGGGCTCTCCAGGACGGTGTCGACGCCCGCGATCCCGGCGCAGTGGACGACGTGCGTCGCGCCCCTGACGTGGTCCGCGAGCCCCTCCGGGTCGAGAACGTCCACGTGGGCGAACGAGAAGTTCGGGTGGTCGGCCAGCGCGGTGCCGCCCAGCGAGTCCCGGTGCAGGTTGTCGAGGGCGACGATCTCGTTGTCCTCCACCAGGCGCCGCGCGAGCGTGGTCCCGATGAACCCGGCCCCACCCGTGACGAGGATCCTCTTTCCGCGGAGCGGCACGCGCGCGAGTGTATGTGTCCCGTTAGGGACGTGACGCAGGGCATGGGCGGCGGAGTACGCTGAGACCATGCGCGGGATCACGGTCGTCGTGCTCGCCGCAGCCACGCTCGGCGCGTGCACCGTCGGATCCGCCGGCACGTCGCCCCAGACGAGGCTGACTGTTACGTACTGGGAGAACGGGCTGCAGGGCGCGAGTCGGGTCACCTGGACGTTGCGCTGCAATCCCGCTCGCGGGACGCTTCGGCGTCCGGGCCTCGCCTGCCGCAGGCTCGCCGCGGGAGGACGCGCGCTCTTCACCCCTCCCGCGCCGGACCTCGTGTGCACGCAGATCTACGGGGGGCCCCAGGTCGCGCGCGTCGTCGGCAGGGTCGAGGGCAAGGGCGTCTGGACGACGTTCACCCGTGCCAACGGCTGTCAGATCGCACGCTGGGAACGCGTCTCGCCCTGGCTGCTGCCCCCGGGAGGCTTGACGAGGTAGCCGACACCCCCGAGTAGCAGGCTGCTACTTGGCCGCGGGAAGCATCTAGCATCGGCGCGCGTGAAGTCCGTCCTCTTCGTCGGCGCGGGACGCCATCAGCGGCGTGCCATCGAGTACGCCCGTGACCGCGGGCTGCGCGTCGTCGCGGTCGACCGCAACGCACAGGCGGCAGGCCTGGCACAGGCCGATGTCGCCGAGGTCGTCGACTTCACGGATGTCGCCGCCGTGACCGGGATCGCACGTCGTCACCGCGTCGACGGAGCGCTCACGGTCTCGGCCGACCGCGCCGTTCCGGTGGTCGCCGCCGTGGCGGAGAAGCTCGGCCTGCCCGGCATCGGGACGCAGACCGCGCACCTCATGACTCACAAGCTCGCGATGCGACGCGCGCTGGCGGAAGCCGGGCTCCCGCAGCCGCCGTTCGCCCTGGTCCGGTCGCGGGAGGACGCGGCCGGCGCGCTCGAGACTGCCGGCCTGCCGGCCGTCCTGAAGCCGGTCGACTCGGGAGGCCAGCGCGCCGTCTTCCGGCTCGAGGGCGCCGAGGACCTCGAGCGCGACCTCGCAGAGGCGCTCGAGGAGTCGCCGACGCGGGAGGCGCTCGTCGAGGCGTTCGTCGACGGGATCGAGATGAACGGGATCGTGATCGCTCGCGGCGGCGAGGCAACTCTGCTCACGCTCTCGGACCGGCTCCGGCCACCGGGAATCGGCTTCGGCGTGGGGTGGATGCACGTCTATCCGCCGTCGATCCCCGACCACCAGCTCGCGCGCTCCGAGCGGATCGCCGTCGATTCGGTGCACGCCCTCGGACTGCGGGACGGCATCGCCTTCCCGCAGCTCATCGCCTCGCCGGACGGACGTGTGGTCGTCGTCGAGGTCGCCGCGCGCGTCCCGGGCGGACAGATGGCGGATCTCGTCCACCACGCCGTCGGCGTCGACCTCGTCGAGATCGCGCTCCGCCAAGCGCTCGGCGAGGAGGTGGACGACGAGCTGGCCCTCCCGAAGTTCTCCCAGCCGCTTGCGATTCGCTTCTTCACCGCCCAGCCGGGGCCGCTCCCGACCGGCCGCGTGCTCGAGATCGGCAGCCTCGAGCCTGTCCTCGCAGCCGAGGGAGTCGTGCAGGCCGACTCGTACCTCGAGGTCGGTGAGACGATCCGGCCCGTACGCCGGGACGGCGATCGGCGCGGCTACGTGATCGCGGTCGCGGACACGTCCGCAGAGGCCGTGCGCCGGGCCGACACGGCCGCCTCCTTGCTCGCGATCGAGGTGGCTGCATGACCTGCGCCTTCGAGCTCGGGCACTACCGGGAGATCCTGGAGGCCGCGCAGGCGGGCGGCTACCGCTTCGCACGCTTCGGCGAGGGACCGGAGCCCGGCGACCTTTTTCTCCGCCACGACGTCGATCTCTCGCTCGACGCTGCGCTGCGGATGGCCGAGCTCGAGTCGGACGTCGGCGTCCAGGCGACGTACCTCCTGATGACGGAGTCCGTCTTCTACAACCTCGCCTCGGCAGAGGGCGCCGCGGCGATCGAGCGGCTGCGGGAGCTCGGTCACCCCGTCGGGCTCCACGCCGTCCACCCGAACGTCGTCCTCGACGATCGCTTCGACGCGGTCGTCTCGTGG
Organism: Gaiellaceae bacterium; assembly: GCA_050698195.1. Classification (GTDB taxonomy): domain Bacteria; phylum Actinomycetota; class Thermoleophilia; order Gaiellales; family Gaiellaceae; genus GMQP-bins7. The sequence continues at coordinate 10,377 of JBOHBD010000235.1, read as the reverse complement.
CACAACCCGAAGCCCGAGTACATGGGAGGCGAGATTCCGGACGCGATCAACGTGTACGGCGAGCGCTACTTCTCGCCTCAGACCTACCGGTCGGACTCGAACCAGCGCTGGCGCTCGGGCTGCCCGCACGAGGAGCTTCGCGCCGGCGCGTTCCGCTGGCTCCAGGTCCTCGTCCATCCCGAGATCTGGGTCTACCCGGGCAGCACGATGGGGCAGACGATGCAAGCGCTGGTCGCAGCCGAAGGAGAGCGGCGGCTCGCCCAGCTGACTGCCGACGGCATCGACCTTGCGTAGACCACGCTGTCAGACACCGAAGAGGGACACCAATGTGAAGCGATCGTCACACACTTGGTGCAGATCCGTCTTGACCCGAATCCGTGTCTGACACCCGCATGGACGAGAAGGCGCTGCGCGTCGTCCACTGCCCGGTCAACACGGCCGGCGTCCCGTGGTCGAACGCGCAGGCGCTCCGGCAGCGGGGCGTCGACGCACGGGTCGTCGTCTTCAACCGCTACCGGCTGCATCCCGAGGCCGACGTGTCGCTCGAGCGGCGTGGCGGGCTCGTGCGACGGCAGCTGACCCAGTGGCGAGCCCTGCTGCGACTGCTTCCCGAGACCGACGTGTTCCACTTCTACTTCGGCCTGACGCTCGTCCCGCAGTCCGTGCAGTTCCCCATCCTGCGCGCGCTGCGGAAGAAGTCGGTGATGCACTACCTCGGCTCGGACATCCGCGGCAAGGCGCCGGCCGCGCTGGCGTCGGGGCGGAGGGCCGGCGCGCGCGTGGTCGGATCGTACGACGCGATCCGCTGGGTGCCCGAGGCGGAGGTGATACCGCCCGGGATCGACGTCACGTCGATCGAGCCCGCGTATCCGGGCGAACGTGCTCGCCCGGTGATCCTGCACGCGCCGTCGTCGCGGCGCCGGAAGGGGACGGAGCACGTGCTCGCCGCGTGCGAGGGGTTGGACGCCGACCTCGTCCTCGTCGAGGGCCTCCGCCACGCCGAGGCGTTCGAGCGCTACCGCGACGCCGACATCGTCGTCGACCAGCTGAACGCCGGCTGGTACGGCCTTCTCGCGATCGAGTGCATGGCGCTCGGGAAGCCGGTCGTCGCCTTCCTGCACGAGGAGGCGGTCCGGCGAAGCGAGGAGGCGTTCCAGACGGCTGTCCCGATCGTGCGGGCGGCGAAGGACGACCTTCGCGCGCGGCTCGAGCCGCTCGTGGCCTCGGCCGCGCAGCGGCGGCGGGTCGGGGAAGCGTCACGCGCCTACGTCGAGCGGGTTCACGACCTCGACCGCGTCGCCGACCGCCTGCTCGCGCTCTACTCTCGCCTCTAGTGCCGCTCGGCGCACAGCTCAGAAGGCTCGGCAAGCACTCGGCGATCTACGGCCTCGGCGGCCTCGTCTCGCGCATCCTGGCCGTCCTCCTGCTGCCGGTCTACACGCGCTACCTCTCGCCGTCCGACTACGGGAAGGTCGAGACGCTCATCGCGCTCACGACGGTCATCGGGATCGCCCTGCGGATGGGGATCACGAGCGCGTTCTTCCGGTTCTACTTCGACTCTCCAGACCCGGGGGAGCGGCGGGCCGTGCTGCGCACGTCGTTCTGGTTCACGATGGGAATGGCGACCGTCGGCCTCGTGGCGGGGCTCGCGCTGTCCGGCCCGATCGCGGACCTCCTGTTCGGGTCGGCGGAGGACGCCGAGCTCGTCGCCGCCGCCTTCGTCGGGCTGTGGGCCGGCATGAACTACGAGCAGCTGACGGCGCTCTTCCGCGTCGAGGAGCGCTCGACGGCGTTCGTCACGGCCAGCCTGGCCAACGTCCTGCTGACGATCGGCGCCACGCTCCTCCTCGTCGTCGCGCTCGACACGGGCCCCGTCGGAGTCATCGTCGGGAACTTCACCGGAACGCTGCTCGTCTACGCCGCGCTCGTCGGCTACCGCCGCGAGCAGCTCGGACTCCAGCTCGACCGGCGCCTCCTGCGAGAGATGAATCGGTTCGGCGTGCCGCTCGTCCCGACCGCGCTCTTCCTCTGGACGACCAACTTCAGCGACCGCCTCTTCCTCGTGCGGCTGGCCGACACGACCGAGGTGGGACTCTACTCCGTCGGTGTCCGCATCGCCTCCGCGATGGTGCTGCTGCTGACGGCGTTCCGCCTGGCCTGGCCGGCGTTCGCGTACTCGATCGAGGACGACCGGGAGGCGCGACGGACGTACGCGTTCGTGCTCACGTACCTCGTGCTCCTGACGGCGTGGGTCGCCACGGGCCTCGCTCTCCTCTCGCCGTGGCTCGTGGACTGGATCGCCGCGCCGGCCTTCGAGGAGTCCTCGCGCGTGGTCGGGCCGCTCGCGTTCGCGGCGGTCGCGTTCGCCGGGTACATCGTCGTCGCGATCGGCGTCGGGCGTGCACGGCGGACGCAGTTCAACTGGGTCGTGACCGGTGCCGCAGCCGCGGTCAACGTCGCGCTCAACCTGATCCTCATCCCGCCCTACGGGATGATCGGCGCCGCGGTCGCCACGATCGCCGCCTACGCGACGATGTTCGCCGGCATGGCGTGGTGGGCGCAGCGCATCTATCCGGTCCCGTACCAGTGGCGGCGCGTCCTCACGGCCGGGCTCGTCGGCGTCGCGCTCGTCGTCGCCGGCAAGCTGCTGGACCCGGGCTTCGCCGTCGCGCTCGCCTTCGCTCTCGCGTACCCGCTCGCGCTGCTCCCGCTCGGCTTCTACCTCCCCGCCGAGCGGAGGGCGATCGGCGCGAGGCTCCGGCTCGCGCGCTAGACGACGACGCGGTACACCTGGAAGCACTCCGCGTACTCGCGGTTCACGTTGACTCCGTGGACGCGGGCGAGGTTCCAGACGTACTCGGGGTCGGCGTACCGGCGGTGCTGCTGGGACGCGTAGCGCGCGAGCGCAGCGACCTTCCGCTCGACGTGCCGCTTCTCGAGCGCGACGTAGGCACCGTACGAGAAGTCGAAGTTGTTCCACGGGATCTCGTAGCCGAGGATCGTCGTCCGCTTGAAGGCGCGAAGGCCTTCTTGGGCGATCGTCTGGTGATCCTGGTGGACGTCGTGGTGCGAGGGCTGGAAGACGACGTCGGGCTGCCACTCGTCCCAGAGCGACACGAGGAGCTCGAGGATGTCCTGGCGGCGCTCGGGGAACGTGCGCACGTCGAAGTCGTGCACGGTCAGGCAGCTCTCGGGGATGCCGAGCTCGGCCGTCGCCTCCCGGACCTCCCGAGCCAGGACGTCCGGCTCGAACCCCGGTGGCAGCGAACGGGTCGCGATCGAGAAGGCGACGTAGCGCACTTCACAGCCCGCCTCGGCGAGCCTCGCCATGGTGCCGCCGCAGCCGAGCTCGCCGTCGTCCGTGTGCGGCGCGAGCACGAGCGCGCGCTTGAACCCCTCGATCATGGGGCGTTATTCCTACCAGCCGTGCAACTCGCTCGTGGATGATGCAGGAGGAACCATTGGGGGTCCCCCTGCGAATGAGTAACGTTCCGGCGCGGTGCAGCACACGGACGCCGCCCAGGTAGCCGCGCTCGTCGGAGCGCTCGGCGCCGTGCTCGTCGTGCTCCCCCGCGGGCGCGCTCTGCCGCTCCTCGGCTTCGCGTTGCTCGGTGCCGGGACGGCCGGACTCGTCCGCTCGCTCGTCGGCGACGACGACCTCGAGCTGCTCTTCACCGAGCCGACAGGGCTCGCGCTCGTCGGAGTCGGAGTCGCGGCCGCCGCGCTGGGAGCGATCCCGCTCGTCCGCTACCCGCATGCCGTCCCGGTGGTCCTCCTCGTAGCGGCCCCTTTCCGGGTACCGGTCGAGCTCGGCTCGGAGGAGGCTTTCCTGCTGCTTCCGCTCTACCTCGCCCTCGTCGCCTCGGTCCTTGCGCTCGCGTACCGGATGGTGCGCGGTGAGCATCCGGCGTCGGCGCCGCTCGTGCTGACGCTTCCGCTCTCTGCGCTCGTGGGCTTCACCGCTGCCTCGTACGTGTGGACGTGGGATGACCGTGCCGGAGCGATCGCCCTCGCCTTCTTCGTCTTCCCCTTCACCGCGGGGTTCGGCGTCGTCGCCGGTGCACCGCTCCGCGCCTGGCTACCGCGAGCCCTGCTCGTGACCCTGGTGGTGCTCGGGTCGCTCTTCGCGGCGATCGGAGTCTGGCAAGCCCACACGCGGACACTCTTCTTCGCCCGGGACGTCGAGGTCGCGAACGCGTACACGTCCTTCTTCCGCGTAACGTCGCTCTTCAAGGATCCGAGCCTGTACGGGCGCTACCTCGTCGTCCCGATCGCCGTCCTGCTCATCGCGATCCTCTTCCGCCGCGGTCGTACGGTCGACTGGGTCGGAGCGGCTCTCATCGGGGCGTTCCTCTTCTGGGGGCTCTTCTACTCGTATTCGCAGTCGAGCTTCGTCGCGCTCTTCGTCGTCACGTTCGCCGTCGCGCTCCTCGGCCTGGGGAGGCGGTTGGGCGTCGTGCTCCTCCTCTGTTCGCTCCTCGCGACGCTCGCCGCCGGAGCGTTCGCGGCCGAGGCGGTGAACGGGCGCTCGGCGAAGGACGTCACGAGCGGTCGTTCCCGGCTCGTGTCCGTCACGCTCGACGCATTCCGGGCCCGCCCGATCGCCGGGGTCGGCGTCGGTGGCCAGCCACGGGCGAGCGCGGAGGAGTCGGGCAAGGGCTCGCCCAGTCGCAACGCCTCTCACACTGCGCCGCTCACGGTTCTCGCGGAGCTCGGCATCGTCGGCTTCGTCCTGTACGTGTGGCTGCTCGCCGCCACCTGGTGGGCGACATTCGTGGTCGCCAGAGCGGACCGCACGCTGGGCATCGGGCTCGCGGCGGTGTTCCTCGTGCTCGTCGTCCACTCGCTCCTGTACGCGGGGTTCTTCGAGGATCCCTTGACCTGGGGCGTCTTCGGCTTGACGGCTGCGGCCGTCGCCTCCGCGCTGGCGGCTCGTGAGCCGGCTACGGCGACTGAGGAGACAGCTCCGGACGCTCCGCGGTTGCTGGCACACTGACGAGCGGCCGGGTCGACCGGCCCTTTTGCTCATGCCCAGAGCTCTCAGGTGGATCATCGCTGCGCTCTCCGTCCTCGTCCTCGCGCTCGGCGGGCTCCTGCTCGCGATGGGCCTCACGACCGACGAGCCGCGAGGCGCCCTCGACACCGAGCTGGAGGACATCACGGTCTCGGTGTCGACGACTCGGCCGAAACCGACTCCGAAGCCGGAGCCGGAGCCGGCGAGCGACCGGCGTTGCTGGCGCACGTTCGGCGGCGATCCGCAGCGCTCGCTCGCACGGCCTGCGGCGAGGCTGGGCCTTCCGGCACGCAAGCCCCTGTGGTCGCGCGGGCTGCGGAGCTACATCGAGTTCCCGGCCACGTACTGCGACGGCACGCTCTACGTGAACACGTTCCGAGGGGCGACGTACGCGATCGAGGCCGAGACCGGGAAGGTGCGCTGGCGCCGGCGCGTCGGCGGGACGCTGCCGTCGAGCCCGGCCATCGCCGGGCCACGCCTGTTCGTCAGCTCGCAGGCGGGCACGGTCACGGCCCTCGATCGCGAGCGAGGGCGAACCCTCTGGCAAGTCCAGACCGCCGGAAAGGTCGAGTCCTCACCCGTCGTCATCGACGGGCTCGTCTACTTCGGCTCGCACGACGGGCGGCTGTTCGCGGTCCGCGCCTCCGACGGCCGCGTGCGCTGGGCGTACCAGACGCGCGGTCGCATCAACGCGAGCCCCTCGGTGTTCGGGGGACGCGTCTGCGTGGGGACCTACGCCGGGTCGATCCTCTGCGTCGACCGCAAGACAGGACGGGAGATCTGGACGACCTACCTCCGGCGGGACGCCTTTCGCTACGAGAGCTTCTATGCGAGCGCATCGACGGACGGGCAGCGCATCTACTCGGTCGCGCGGTCGGGCAAGGTCGTCGCGCTCGACGCGGCGAACGGCGACCTCGTGTGGACCGGTCGCGTCGGGGGGCTCGGGTACACGACGCCGGCCGTCGGGGGCGGACGCGTGTTCGTCGGCGGGTTCGACGGCCGGATCCGGGCTCTCCGCGCGACGTCCGGAGCCGAGCTCTGGAGCACGTGGGTCGGAGGCCGGATCCTGGGAGCGCCGGTCCTGATCGGGGACAACGTCTTCTTCTCGACGCTCGAAAAGCGCACCTTCGCGGTCCGTGCGTCCGACGGTGAGGTCGTCTGGCGGTTGCCGATGGGGCGGTACTCGCCGGGGATCGCGACCGAGCGGACCTACTACTTCTCGCTCAACGGGCGGCTCCTCGCGATCCGCGGCCGGGAGACGATGCGGGCGTCGTGACGAGCGGCGGGTGGCGTCGGCGCCAGAGCGGCGTCCGCTGCGTGGCGTAGACCGCGGCGTTCCAGGCGCCCAGCGTCATCCGATAGCGGGCACGAGCCATCCGCGCTCGGATGCCCGGCCGGGCAGAGGGATCGAGAAGCTCGTACCCGAGCTCCGCGAGCAGGTCGCCGGCGATCGACTCGAAGCCTCGCGCATCGTCTGCCCTCATCTCGCTGCGCCAGTTCCGGACGCCCCGTGTCGGAGGTAGGAGAAGCCGCTGCTGGTGCGGTTTCGCCGACACGTCCACCGCGCTCGCGTACTCGAGCATCGCGGGCTCGAACGCGATGTCTGCGAAGCGGCAGATGGCGTCGAGGGCGGCCTTCGGAGCCGCGACGAGCTCCTCGTAGCGCGCCTCGAGGTAGCGGGAGGCTCCGACTCGCCGCCCGAGCTCCCGCGCGTCCGAGACCTCGGTTCGCCACAGGCATGCGAACTCGGCGGCGCTCCTCGGATGGGCCCACGTGCGGGTGAACGTTCCCTCGGGCATTTGCAGGAACGAGACCGCGGCGTCGCGGCCGTCGCGAATCACATGGACGTACTGCGCGTCTGGAAAGAGCCGGTCGAGAAGCCGGAGGTGCCGCATGTACAACGGCGTCTTGTCGCCCCACCGCGGCTTCCCCCGCCTCGCCGCGTAGGACTCGAAGATCGCCGCGATCGCCTGCCCCGACGACATCCCCGAGCGCACGCGCGGCGCGACGTCTGCAGGTCCGAGGCCCCACTCGCCGAGCACGGGGATCCGGCTCAGGTCCTCGAGAAACCGAGCGCTGTCGACCCGCCCGGGATGGCGGCGGGCGAGGAGCGGGACGAAGAACGACTCGTCGGGAATCGCGATCCCGGGCGAGCGATCGAGCAGGACGCGGAGGAGCGTCGTCCCGGACCGGCTGACACCGAGCAGGATCAGCGGCGGGCTCACGCTCACTCCTCGGGCTCGGGCTCCGAGACGACGACCTCCGCGCTGTCGGCGTGGCTCCCGACGACGACGTACACCCGATACACGCCCGGCGTCTCCGGCGCGCGCAAGGCGAGCACCTTCCTGCGGGCCAGGCCGCGCTCACCCGCGAAGAGCCACCGGTACGAGACGGCGTCGATCGAGACCCCGACGGAGAAGCGCCTGCCCGCAACCACGGCTATCCGCTCACGAGCGAGCTCGACGTAGCGCACGATCGCCGGGACGACGCGTCTCGAGCTCGCCCGGTTGCCCGCACGGTCGAAGGCGCGCACCCGGATCTCGTACGTCCCGGGGCGCACGGACCGGCCGTTCACGCGGCCGAACCAGACGAGCCTGCCCTCGGTCGAGCGAAGCTTGCCGAGCACTCGGCGCCGCCCGTCGACGAGCATCATCGCGCGCGCCCGCTCGCCGATCGCGTAGAGCGCCGTGAGACGATCGCGCCGCCCGTCCCCGTCCGGGGAGAACACCTGCGGAAAGATGCGGAGCAGGCGGATCCGCGGAGCCTCCGTATCGACGCGGATGGGGTTGGGGAGGACGATCGTGCGTCCGTGCCGCTCGAGCAGGACGCGTGGGCGGTAGACGCCGTCGTCGACGAGGCGGTTCGAGTCGTCGCGCCCGTCCCACGTGTACGAGACTCGACCTCTCTGCTCCTGCCGGTCCCGAACGAGGGTCCGCACCTTCCGCCCACCGCCGTCGAGCAGCTCCACGGTCACGGTCGCTCGCCGGCGGAGCACGAACGAGATCACGGCGACGTTCCGGGCGCACTCGCAGACCGGCGAGAAGACACGGTCGACACGCGTCCCCGTGATCGGGCTCCGCTCGAGCTTCAGGCGCTCGGTGACGGCGAACGCGGCGGCGGTGGCGCCGAGCAGCGCGAGGACGATCAGCGTCTGGGGGAGCCGCGTCACGGCGCGGCCTAGATCGGCTCGAGGCCGCGCACGAGGACGAAGGGTTCCGCGTACTCGAAGCCGCAGCTCGTGCCGTAGAACGCCGCGGTCGCGCGGATTGCCCGCTCGCTTCGCGGGTGCGGATACTCGCGGCGCTCCGTCTCGTACTTCGCGAAGGCGGCCACCTTGCGGTCGAGCGTCTCCGTGACGTCCACGAACCAGTTGGGCACGAACCAGTTGACCGGGGCAGGCGTCCACTCGGTGCTCGACGTCGGCGCGTAGGTGAGGAGTCGCCTCACCGACTGTCCGGGCGTGGGACGCGTCGCCACGGCGACCGAGTCGAAGAGGACGCGGTGGTCGTGGTTGACGTCCGGCTGCACCGTGTAGACGAGCTGCGGGGCGAGGTCGCGGACGTGCTCTTCGACGATTCGGTTCACCTGGACATGCTCGAGCGTGTCGAGCCGCATGTCCGGGAGGTCGAGGTGGACGTAGTCCTCGACCCCGAGCTCCACCGCGGCCTGACGCGCCTCCTCCTCCTTGCGCGACCGGATCTCGGCGTCGTCCGGATACTGAGTGGAGCTGCCGTCCGTGACGACGAGAACGCGCAGCTCGTCGCCGCGGGCGGTGTGGGCGGCGATCGTTGCACCCATGCCGAGCACCTCGTCGTCGGGGTGCGCGGCGATGACGAGGACGCGCGTCATCCGAGTCGCGCCCCGACTTCGAGACCGTGCGCCCGGGTCTCGACCTCTTCGAGGACGAGGGCGCCCTCGCCGCACGCGACGACGGGCCCCTCCGGCCGCGTCTCGACGATCGTCCCCGCGGGCGCGTCTGCGTCGAGCTCGACGGGGGTGGCGCGCCAGACGACGACCTTCTCCCCGCCGAGGAACGTGAACGCTCCGGGGTAGGGACGTGTCTGCGCCCGCACCCAGTCGTACAGGTACGGGGCGCGGGTCTCCCAGTCGATGATCCCGTCCGCGGGAGTCCGCTTCGGCCACGAGCTCGCGCGGGACGCGTCCTGCGGGAGGCGGGGAGCGCTCCGCGCGAGGAGCTGGGGCACGAGCTCGCGGAGGAGCTCCACGTGCGCCTCCGTGATGCGCCGGAAGAGCGTCTCAGCCGTCTCGTCGGGCTCGATCTCGACGACGACCTGCCCGACGATCGCCCCCGAGTCGGCGGTCGCATCGGCGATCTCGAAGAGCGTGACCCCCGTTCGTGCGAGCCCGGAGAGAATCGCCCACGGGATCGCCGCCCGCCCGCGGTGGCGCGGCAGGAGGGTCGGATGCATGCCGAAGACCCCCTCGGACGCGAGGGCGAGGAACGGCTCCCTGACGAGCTGCGACCAGCCGACCACGAATATCAGCGCCGGCTCGAGCGCACGAACCGCCTCGATCGTCGCCTCCGCGTTCACATCTCGCGTCTCGACGAGCTGCGCGCCGTGACGCGCGGCGACCTCGTGGAACGAGCACTGCCCGGAGCGGTTCGGGTCGATCGGCCCGGGGAGAGTCACGACGCCGACGATCTCGGCTCCCACATCCGCGGCCGCCTCGAGACAGTCGCGGCCCATCGTGTCGAAGCTGACCCAGACCGTGCGCACGGGAGGCGATGCTACCGAGCTACTCGACCGCGGAAGGCAGCCGGTCTTCGCGCCCTCGCTGGATTCGAATCCAGCTGTGCCGGCCGATCCAGACGAGGAGCGCGGCCGCGCCCGCGGACAGGCCGACGACCACGATCGTCCCCGCCCCCGGGACGTCGAGGAGCTTGAGCCCTGCGAGACCGAGCACTCCCGCGAGCGCGAACCTCAGCACCTGCTCCGGAATCGACAGCGTCAACCGGCCCCCGGCGAGCACGCCGGGTATCGAGCCGAGCAGGAGCCAGCCGAGGATCCCGAAGTCCACGTTCCCCGCCAGCCAGTGCCCGACGCCGGCGACGTAGAGGAGCGCGGCTGCGTGGAAGATGTCGGTGCCCACGACCTTGTGGGCGCGCAGCGGAAAGATGACGAGCAGCGTCAGCCCGAAGAAGACGCCGCTCCCGACCGACGTCAGCCCGACGATGAACCCACCGAGGATCCCGATCAGGACGGCGGCGAGACGGTCCCGGTTGGTCAGCAACCAGTCCCCGTCCGCCGTCACGCTCGTCTGCACGAGCGACTTGGCCACGAGCCCGACACACCCGAAGAGCAGCGCGGCGCCCAGGACCTGCGCCATGACGTCCTCGACGC
>JBOHBD010000234.1:0-5167 GCA_050698195.1 Gaiellaceae bacterium | reverse complement strand
ATCGGCGAGGGCGCCGAGCTGATCCGCCGCGGCGACGCCGACGTCGTGCTCGCCGGCGGCACGGAGGCCTGCATGCACCCCGTCATCCTGGCGGGCTTCTGCGCGATGCGTGGCCTGGCCGCCGAGGAGGACGACCCGACCCGCGCCTCCCGGCCGTTCGACGCGACGCGGGCGGGCTTCGTGATGGGGGAGGGGGCGTGCGTGCTCCTCCTCGAGGACTTCGAGCAGGCCCAGGCCCGTGGGGCGCACGTCTACGCGGAGGTGCTCGGATACGGGACGTCGAACGACGCGCATCACATGGCACAGCCGGATCCCGAGTCGATCGGGGTGGCTGAGATGATGCGGGCCGCGCTCGAGCGGGCCGGCATCGAGCCCGAGCGGGTCGGGTACATCAACGCACACGGGACCTCGACGCCGCAGGGCGACCTCGCCGAGACCAAGGCGATCAAGGACGTCTTCGGCGCCCACGCGTACGAGCTCGCGGTCTCCTCGACGAAATCCGTGCTGGGTCACCTGTTCGGCGCCGCGGGGGCCGTCGAGGCGATGATGTGCGTCCTCGCCGCGCACGAAGGGGTGCTTCCTCCCACGATCAACTACCGCACGCCGGATCCGGAGTGCGATCTCGACTACGTGCCGAACGAGGCGCGGCGCACGCAGGTGGACGTCGCGCTGTCCAACGCGATGGGTCTGGGCGGGCACAACGCCTGCGTCCTCGTGGGCCGCGCCGGAGACTGACCTCGCCCCGAGCGAGACGTCAACCCTCCGGCACGAAGCCGTTCCCCCTTCGTACGCCCCTTCGCGTTACGCTCGAAGCGGGGTGGAGGATGGTGGGCCCGGCGACGTGTCCGGATCGGCCACGATCGTCATGTCGAGCTCCACGAGCGACCGCAGCACGGCGTCGGCCAGGCCGAGCGCCTCGGGGGGCGGCGGATACCGGCGGTTGGGGATCGCGACGACGCGCATCCCGGCCGCATGCGCCGCTCGGATCCCGTTAGCGGAGTCTTCGATCGCCGCACAGTGATCCGGAGGGACGACGAGCCGGCGCGCGGTCTCGAGGAAGACGTCCGGTGCAGGCTTCCCGCGCTCGACCTCCTCCGACGAGACCGTCACCTCGAAGAACGAGTCCAGGGACGCTGCTTCGAGCACCGCGTCGATCAGCGGCCGATTCGACGACGAAGCGAGCGCGAGGCGAAACGAGCCGTCGAGCCGGCGCACCGCCTCCGCGGCACCCTCGATCAGCGGGAGGTGGCGTGCGTACCGCACCTCCATCCGCCGCACGACCTCGGCGTTGATCTCCTCCGGCGACTCCTGGAGCCCGATCGCGTCGTGCATGTAGCGCGACCACTCCGTCGAGCTCATGCCCATCATGTCCGCCTGCGCGCCCTCGTGCCAGCGGCCGCCCCGCTCGCGGGCGAGCTCCTCCCGCACCTCGTCCCAGACGTGCTCGGAGTCCACGAGCACGCCGTCGAGGTCGAAGACGACCGCCTCGATCACACCGGGCGGTACTCGCCGCGCACGCGCACGAGCCCCGGCGCCTCCATCCCCAGCTCGACCCTGCGAACCTCGCAGACGAAGAACGTGTGCGTTCCCACCGGCACGAGCTCGTCCCGGAGGGAGCATTCGAGCCAGCCCAGCGCGCCCACGAGGAGCGGAGCACCGGTCGCGGCTTCCTCCGTCGCGACGCCGTGCCACATCGCGATCGGCGGGACGCCGCGTGCGAAGTGTTGCGCGAGCCACTCCTGGCCCGCCGCGAGCAGCGAGATCGCGCAACCGCCCGCCTCGCGGAGGAGCTCGTGCATCGCCGCCTCCCTGGACAGGGCGAACCCGACGAGCGGTGGCTCGAGGGAGAGCGAGACGAGCGACCCGACGGTCAGGCCGAGCCTCTGGCCGCCGGCATCGACGGTGACGACCGCGACGCCCGTCGGGTAGCGGCTCAGGAGCGCGCGAACGTCCTCGGGCTCAACCTGCGGTCGAACCGTCTCCGACATGCGGCGACACTAGCCGCTGCGGTGGTCGGAGAATCGCGCGGCACGGCTCCCGGTCGGCGTTCGACGTCCGCCAGCAGACGTACCTTCCTGCGAATGGGCGCGCTGAAGGTTCTCGCCGGAGTGCTGGGAGCCGCCAACGCAGGGCTCGCCCTCGCCGCGAAGCAGATCGAGGTCGACAGCACGCCCGTCGGCTCGCGGGTGTCGCAACCCGACGCAGGGCTGCGCTACCCCAGCCAGTCCGAATCGGCGGCGCTCCTCGACGCAGCACTCTGGAGGGCGCGCGAAGAAGCTCGGGTCGCGGCGTCCTGACGGAGCCCCTCTCCGATGCTCGCCGCATGTCGGTCGAGCGGCGGGGGTGGGATTCGAACCCACGAGCCCTCTCGGGCCAGCGGTTTTCAAGACCGCCCCGTTCGACCGCTCCGGCACCCCGCCGGGACGGATCGTAGCCCCCGCTAGGCGGGGGATCCGACGCGGCCGAGCCGCGCGGGCGCGCCAAACTCCCGCAGCACGTGCGGCACCGCGATCGAGCCGCCTTCGTCCTGGAAGTTCTCCATCAGCGCGATCATCGCCCGCGCCGTGACCGCCGTCCCGTTGAGCGTGTGGACGGTCTCGAGATTCGAGTCCGCGCGCCGGTGGCGTATCTCGAGCCGCCGCGCTTGGTAGTCGGTCGTGTTCGATGTCGAGGTGATCTCCCGCCACCGCTCCTGGCCCGGGAACCAGGCCTCGATGTCGTACTTCTTCGCGGCCGATGCGCCGAGGTCTCCTGCCGCGATGTTGACCACGCGGTAGGGGAGGTCGAGCTCCTGGACGAGCTCCTCCTCGATCGCGAGCAGCCGCTCGTGCTCGTCCCGCGACGCGTCGGGGATCGTGAACACGAACATCTCCACTTTGTCGAACTGGTGCACGCGGAACATCCCGCGGGTGTCCTTTCCCGCCGCGCCCGCCTCCCGGCGGAAGCAGGTCGAGTAGCCCGCATAGCGGAGTGGAAGCTCGTCGAGGATCTCGCCCGTGTGCAGCGCGGCGAGCGAGACCTCCGAGGTCCCGACGAGGAAGAGCCCGTCACGCTCGACGGCGTAGATGTTGACCTCCTCCGTCGGAAAGAAGCCCGTGCCGTACATCGCCTCCTCCCGAACGAGGACGGGTGGGAGGACCGGCACGAACCCCTTCTGGACGAGCCGATCGAGCGCGAACCGGTAGAGCGCGAGCTCGAGCAGGGCGACGTCGCCCATCCGGTACACGAAGCGCGAGCCCGAGACGCGTGCGCCGCGTTCGAGGTCGATCCAGCCGTAGACCTGCGCGAGGTCGATGTGGTCCTGGACCGGGAAGTCGAACGAGGGCGGCTCGCCGACCCGCCGGATCTCGACTGCGTCCTCCTCCGTGAACCCGTCCGGTGCGGACACGTCCGGCGGGTTGGGCACGCGGTCGAGCAGCACCTGTCGCTGACGCGCGGCCTCGGCGAGGTCGTCCTCGAGCCGCTTCAAGTCGACCTTCACCTGCCTCAGCTCCTCGACCTCCTCCGGCGACGGCTTGCCCTTCAGCTTCGTCCGCGCCCGGAGGGCGTCGACCTGCGGGACGAGCGCGAGCCAGCGTGCGTCCGCGGCGATGAGGTCGTCGAACTGGCGCGCGGCCTCGTCGCCCTTGCGGACGAGGGCGGAGCGGAAGGCCGGCGGATCGGCGCGGGCCGCCTTGAGGTCGATCACGGGGGAGAGTCTAGGCAGTGGCTCTGCGCCAGACCGGAATCCGCTGGGGCGGACTCCGGGTCGCGCCACCATCCCTGAAGGCGTCCGCTTCGCGGCCGCCGCGCTTCTGTCTCCTAGCCCCCGGCGGCACTCGAGACGTACGTGGCCACGTCCGTGATCTGCTGCTCGGAGAGCTGGCCCTGGAACGAGGGCATCGCGCCTTGCCCGTTCGTCACCCGGTCGACAGCCAGGTCGAAGCTCGGCTGCGCGTCGTCGAGATTCGGGCCGATCGTGCCGCTCGTGCCGGCGTCGGCGAGGGTATGACAGGACCCGCACCCGCCGGCGCCGAGGAAGATCTCCTTGCCTGCGGCGGCATCGCCCTCGCCGGTCGGCTCGGTCTCCGTCGTCTCGGTCTCGGTCGTCTCGGTCTCGGTCGTCTCCGTCTCGGTCGTCTCGGTCGTCTCGGTGTCCGTCGTCACCGGTCCCGTGACCGTGTCGGGGGTGGGTGTGGCCTCCTCCTCGCCGCCGCAGCCTGCGACGGCGAAGCCGGCGGCGAGCGCGAGCGTCGCGAAAACGAGAAGAAGCGCGGCCCGACGCATGCGCGTCGATCGTATACGCAGAGACATCCTGCGGGTCGGCTACCCCGCCGACTCCTGGGCGAAACGCCGCTCCAGCGGGCGGCCAGCTCGCGTCGGAGCCCCTCGAGCGTGAACGCGAGGAAGGTCGGTGACCCCTCCTTCCAGAGCGCGACGAGGCCCGTGTACGCGATGAGCAGCACGACCTTGTCCCCCCGGACTAGGCTAGAGGCGCAATGCTCCTGGAGCGCAGCATGCACCCCTCGTGGCTCTCGAACGCCTACGTCCTCGCGGACGACGCAGGGACGGCCGTGTTCGTCGACAGTGGCGCTCCGCTCGAGCCGCTTCTCGCCGTCGTCGAGCGAGAGCGCCTCTCCCCGACTCACCTCCTGTTGACGCACGGCCACGCCGACCACGTCGCCGGCAACGACGAGCTCGTCGAGCGGTTCGGGCTCGAGATCACTGCCGGCCCGGTGGAGGCGGGCAGCTTGCGGATCCAGGCGCTGCCGACTCCCGGGCACTCGGACGACGGCGTCTCCTTCCTCGTCGGGGAGGAACTCTGCTTCACGGGCGACACGCTCTTCAGGGACGCCGTCGGCGGCGGCCCCGCGGGGGAACTGCGGCAGTCGGTGATGGACGTGCTCATGACGCTCCCCCACGACGTCCGCGTGCTGCCGGGGCACACGGACGAGACGACGATCGGGCGCGAGTGGGAGGAGAACCCGTTCGTCCGCTACTGGCGCGGCCTCGTCGGCGAGGACGGCCGGGCCTGCCGCGTCCACGGGGAGGAGGCGACGGTCGTCGTCTGGTCTCCCGACTACGACGGGAAGGGCAAGGCGCTCATCCGGTTCGCCGGCGGGGGCGAGGCGATCGTCGGTGCGTCGCGCATCGCAGGTCTCTGAGGGAGACTCATACCCCGCAGGGG
>JBOHBD010000233.1:0-3272 GCA_050698195.1 Gaiellaceae bacterium | reverse complement strand
GTCCAGAACGCGCCGGTCGGCATCGCTCCCGGGACGGCCGTGCTCGTCGCTCGCGGGGGCGCCGCTGCGCGTCTCCGGGAGGAGGCTCCCGTCGGGACGACGGTCACGGTCAGGCTCATCCTCCAGCCCGACTGGGCGACCGTCTCGGACGCGATCGGAGGAGGGCCCTTGCTCGTGCGGGACGGCGCGCCCGTGTATCGCGCCAACGAGGCGTTCACGACCTCGCAGCTCGCCCCGCGAGGGCCACGCACGGCCGTCGCGCAGCGCGAGGACGGGAGCCTCCTCTTCGTCGCGACAGACGGCCGCCAGCCGGGCTACTCGGTGGGGATGACGAACTTCGAGCTGGCGCGGACGCTCGTTCGGCTCGGCGCGGTCCGGGGAATGGCGCTCGACGGAGGCGGCTCCTCGACGCTCGCGTTCGAGGGCACGGTCCTCAACCGTCCGTCGCAGGGCCGCGAGCGCTCGGTATCGAACGCGCTGCTGCTCCAGTACTTCGGGGCCTACGTGCCGCCGCCCGCAGAGCCCGTCGTCTCCCCGAACGGCGACGGGGCGGCGGAGGAGCAGGCGCTCTCGTTCAAGGTCGTGCGGCCGTCGAACGTCACGGTCACGCTGACCGCCCCCGACGGGAGCGTTGCATTCCAGGAGACGGCTGCCCGCGAACCCGGTACCTACCCGGTGGCGTTTCCGCCCGCAGTGCAGGAGCTTCCGGCTCCGGTTCCGGGTGAGCCACCCCCGCAGGTGCCGGTTCCGCTCCCGCCCGCCGAGGGCCCGTGGACGCTGAGCGTGAGCGCAACGGACGACCAGGGTCTCTCGTCCTCCGCGCTACAGCGCTTCGCCGTCAACCAGACGCTCGGCTTCCTCCGGCTCGAGCCGGCACGCCTCCTGCTCCGGCCGACGGGTGGGACCGCGACGGTCAGGTGGACGCAGATCCGGCCGGCGCGCGTGAGGGTCACCGTGAAGACGGCCGAAGGCGTCCTCATCCGGACCCCCGCCCGCCGGCGCCTCGAAGCCGGCGACCAGGCGGTCATGTGGGACGGGCGGCAGCGCAATCGCAAGCTCGCCGCCGGGGGCCGGTACGTGGTCCGGGTCGAAGCGAGCAACGAGTACGGCACGGTCGCGCTCGAGCAGGAGCTCGTCGTGCGCCGGGTGGCGCGTACGAAGAAGTAACGACGCGCGTCGTCTCTACACTCCCGCGGTGCTCGTCGCCTCCGTCCTGAGCGAGATCACCGACGCGGTCACCGCGGTGGTCGGAGACTACGGCCTCTACGCCGTCTTCCTCCTGATGGCGGTCGACGCGGTGCTCCCGGCCGCGAGCGAGGTCGTGATGGTGTACGGAGGCGCCGTCGCCGCCGGCGCATTCGCGGACCAGGACGTCGTCCTCTTCGGCTCGACGATCGAGGAGGGCTTTCCTTCGTACCTGGCGATCGCGCTCGCAGGCACGATCGGCTACACGGTCGGCGCGGTGGGCGGCTGGGCGATCGGGCTCTACGGCGGGCGACCCTATCTCGAACGCCACGGCCGGTGGCTCCATCTGGACGAGGCGAAGCTCGATCGCGCCGAGCGATGGTTCGAGCGCTGGGAGGACTGGGCGGTGTTCTTCGGCCGGCTCACGCCGGTCGTCCGCTCGTTCGTCTCGATCCCGGCGGGTGTCATGGAGACCCCGCTCGTCCGCTACACGCTGCTCACGCTAGCCGGGTCGGCGATCTGGTGCTTCGCGTTCGCCGGGGCGGGGTACACGGCGGGGGAGAGCTGGGAGGACCTCCACCACGCGTTCCGTTACTTCGACTACCTCGTCGCTGCCGCGATCGTCGGTGCCGCGGCGTACCTCGTCTACCGCCACCTGCGGAAACGCCGGCGACGCGTCGTCGAGGAATCCTCGAGGGGCTGAGGAAACACGGAGTCTGACCCGCGTGGGGTCTGACCCCACCGAGCTACACTCGCGCCCGTGACCCAGCAGATCCCCCTCGTCGACGTCAAGGCGCAGTACGCGCCGCTGACTCCCCAGATCAGGCGGGCGATCGACGAGGTCCTCGAGAGCGGCCAGTTCGTCCTCGGGCCCAACGTCACCGCCTTCGAGGAGGAGGCCGCGCGCTACCTCGGCGTCCGAGAGACGATCGGCGTCGGCAACGGCACCGATGCGATCGTCCTCGTCCTGAACGCGCTCGAGATAGGCGCCGGCGACGAAGTCATCTGTCCGGCGTTCACGTTCTACGCCACGGCCGAGGCGATCGCTCGGGTCGGGGCGACCCCCGTCTTCGCGGACATCGACCCGCAGACGCTCAACCTCGATCCCGGAAAGGTCGCCGAGCGGATGACCCCGCGCACGAAGGCGATCGTGCCCGTGCACCTCTTCGGCCGCCCGGCACCGGTGTCGGAGCTCTCCACGCTCGGCGTTCCGGTGATCGAGGACGCCGCCCAGGCGTTCGGCTCCCCGGACATTGCAGGCGTAGGGATCGCGTCGACCTTCAGCTTCTACCCCACGAAGAACCTGTTCGGGCTCGGAGACGGCGGTCTCGTCGGGCTGAACGACGAGTCGCTCGCGGAGCGAGTGCGCATGCTCCGCTTCCACGGATCGAAGGCGAAGCGGATCTTCGAGTACGTCGGCACGAACTCGCGCCTCGACGAGATCCAGGCGGCGGCGCTGCGCATCTTCCTCCGCGAGCTCGACACCTGGACCGCGCGGCGACGCGAGGCGGCCGACCGCTACCGCGAGCTCGGGCTCGGCGACGCCTGTGATGTCCCTGCGGACGAGCGCGGGCACGTGTACCACCTGTTCGTCTCGCGCTCGCCCCACCGCGACGCGATCCGCGCTGCGCTGACGAACGCGCAGATCGGGAGCGCGGAGTACTACGAGCCGCCCCTCCACCTTCAGCCCGCGCTGCGGTACCTCGGGTACTCGGAGGGTGACCTTCCGGAGACCGAGCGTGCCGCGAAGGAGAACTTCGCGGTCCCGCTCTGGGCGGGAATCACGCTCGAGCAACAGGAGCGCGTCGTCGAGGCGGTTCTCGCGGCGCTGCGAGTGCGCGTCGCATGAGGTCGCCCGTCAACCGGCACCGGCTGTGGCAGGTCGCCGTCGACGCCGGGCTGATCGTCGCCGCGTGGGTGCTCGCCTGGTACGTGCGCTTCGAAGGCGACTCGCGGCCGGTGTACTACGACCGCTACCTCGAGTGGGACGTCATCGCGCTGATCCTCGGAGTCAAGCTCCCGGTTTTCGTCGCGTTCGGCTTCTACAACCGGTGGTGGCGCTACGTCTCGACGCAGGACGTCTGGGG
>JBOHBD010000232.1:0-3854 GCA_050698195.1 Gaiellaceae bacterium | reverse complement strand
GTCCAGGGATTCGGGAACGTCGGCTCCCACTTGGCGCGCCTGCTCCACGCCGAAGGCTCCAGGGTCGTCGGCCTGTCCGATTCACGCGCGGGGGTCTACAACCCGGCGGGCATCGACGTGCCAGCCGCGCTCGCGCACAAGCACGAGCGAGGAACGCTCGAAGGCCTCGCCAACGCCGAGCCCGTGACGAACGAGGAGCTCGTCGAGCTCCCGTGCGACATCCTCGCGCCGTGCGCGCTCGAGCAGGTGGTCACCGAGGAGAACGCGGATCGCGTGAAGGCGACCGTCATCTGCGAGGGTGCGAACGGGCCCGTGACCCCTGCGGCCGACGCCATCCTCGAGGATCGGGGCGTTCTCGTCCTGCCCGACATCCTCGCGAACGCGGGAGGCGTGGTCGTCTCCTACTTCGAGTGGGTCCAAGGCCTGCAGGAGTACTTCTGGCGCGAGGACGAGGTCAACGCGAAGCTCCACGACATCGTCGCGCGGGCGTTCGAGGAGGCATGGCAGACCCGCGAGCGGATGGCCACGAGCCTGCGCATGGCCTCGTACGGACTCGCGGTGCAGCGCGTCGCCGAGGCGACGACGACGAGGGGCCTCTACCCGTAAGGCGCGTGGTCGTGTACACGGCCGAGGGGTGCAGCCTCTGCGAGCGAGCCCTCGCGGTCGTGCACGAGGCGCAGGGCGGGGTCGAGTTCGAGCTCGAGGTCGTCGACGTCGGAGGCGACCCGGAGCTCGAGGCGCGCTATCGCGAGCAGCTGCCCGTGGTCGAGATCGACGGCGAGCCGGCGTTCACGTACTTCGTCCAGGCGGACGCTCTCGTCGCCCGGCTTCGGCGCTGACGGTTCTCTCGGCGGCTTCGTGACGGCCGCTGGCAGAATCGTGACGTTTTGTCACAAGCTTCGAAGAGAGGAGACGCGTGGCCGAGCGCCTGACCGTCGGAGTCGCCGGCCGCCTGAGCAGGTACCTGCAGGTGCTGACGCAGGCTCGCAAGATGGGCAAGGAGCGGATCTCGTCGCAGGAGATAGCGGAGTACACGAACATCAACGCGACGCAGATCCGACGCGATCTCTCGGCGTTCGGGAAGTTCGGGAAGCGAGGCGTGGGCTACCGGACGGACGCGCTCCTCGACGAGATCCGGAAGATCCTGCGCACGCAGGGGCAGCACAACATCGCGCTCGCCGGCGCCGGGCGGCTAGGAAGCGCGATCGCGAGCTCTCCGATCTTCGGCGAGCACGGGATCACGATCGCGGCCATCCTCGACAACGACCCCGAGAAGATCGGCCATCGAGTCGGAGATCTCGCTGTGAGCTCGATCGACGACGTCGCCGAGATCTGCCGTGAGCGCAACATCATCGTCGGCGTGATCGCGGTTCCGGCCGACACGGCGCAGGACGCGGCGGACGCCTTGATCGGCGCGGGTGTGAAGATCATCTTCAACTACTCGGAGGCGCTGCTCGACGTCCCCGCCGACGTCAACGTCCACACCTCGAACCCGGCTGTCGACCTCCTCTACGCCCTCTACTTCCACCTGGCGTAACCGCCCGGCGCGGCAACGTCGATCCGGGCGTGCTCGCGAGAGGCCAAGTAACACCTTGCAACTTGCCTCGGCGTTTCCCCGTTGCCGGCACGAGATCGCCCAAGTTACAACAACTTGTAACGAGGGTGGCTCTGCGCGCGGATGTCGCTTCTTCTTGCAGGAAGATGGCGGCGTGAGGATCCTGCTCTGGCACGGGTACCTGCTCGGCGGGACGGGGTCGAACGTGTACACGCGCCAGCTCGCACGCGAGTGGTCGCGCGCAGGGCACGACGTCACCGTGCTCTGCCAGGAGCCGCACCCGGAGCTCCACGACGTAGGCGGGGCCGAGGTCGTGCGGCCGGAGGTCGGCGGGCTCCTCCCCGTCTTCGTCCTCGACACCTACGAGGGCTACGAGGTCAAGCTGCTCCAGGACTGCAGCCGCGAGGAGCTCGACGGCTGGGTTGAGGCGAATGCCGCAGCGCTCCGCGGACGGCTTCCGGCGGACGTCGTCTTCTGCAACCACGTGCTGCTCGGGGGGCCTGTGGGGGCGGCGAGCGGCGGCCGCTACGCCGTCAAGGCACACGGCTCCGAGCTCGAGTACTCGATGCGGGGCCGTCAGGAGCTCGAGGCGTGGGGGAGGGAGGCGCTCGGCCGTGCGGGGGCGGTCTTCGTCGGCTCCGCTCACATCCGCCAGGTGCTCGAGGAGGTGTGCGGCCACGTCGGCCGGGTGCACGAGGTGCCTCCGGGTGTCGACATCGACGAGTGGCGCCCGCGTCCGCGCGAGGAGGCGCTCGCCGGGCTCCTGGCGGAGGCGCGCCGCGACCCGCCGAATGCGGGCTCGATCGACGAGCGGCTGCCGGACGAAGGGAACGACGAGCGCCTGGCGGCCTTCCTGGACGGCGATGCGCCCACGGTCGTCTACTTCGGGAAGCTCCTCTACAACAAAGGCGTCCACGTCCTCCTCGAGGCCCTTCGCGAGCTGGACGCGCGCGCCGTGGTCGTCGGGTTCGGCGACTACCGAGCGGAGCTCGAGCGGCTGGCAGATCCTGGCAGGGCCCTCTTCACCGGCGCGCTCGAGCACCGCCACCTCGTCCACCTGCTCGCGCTCGCAGAAGCGTGCGTCGTGCCGTCGATCTTCCCTGAGGCGTTCGGGATGGTCGCAGCGGAGGCGGCCGCGGCCGGCTGCCCTCCCCTCGTCGCGCGCCACTCGGGGCTGGCGGAGGTCGCGGAGGGGCTCGAGGCCGAGTATCCGCCCCAGCTGCGGCACCTCGCCTCCTTCACGACCGGGGACGCCGACGAGCTACGCGAGAAGCTCGCCTCGCTGCTCTCGCTCTCGGCGTCCGAGCGCGACGCGATCCGCGCGGCCGCCCGCCGTGTGGCGGTAGAGCGCTGGAGCTGGGCCGGCGTTGCCGAGCGGCTCCTCGAGCCCGTGAGCGCCTGACTGGGCGGTCGCCCGCGTCGCCGGGCTCGCTGTCGTCGATGGCGGCGCCGTTCGTCGATTGACCTCGTGCAGCAGGCCGTCGCGAGCAGCGGTTGGTCCGGCGTGGCAGCCCGGCCCCGGGTCACTGGAGGACGCTGACGCTTCAACTACTGTAGTGGCCCCATGGGCGACGAGCAGACGCTCTCTCCGGAGGAGCAGATCGCCCGTGCGAGGGCGAACTTCGAGACCGCGACCGACTTCACGATCGCGGTGGAGGAGGAGTTCGCGATCGTCGACCCGCGGACTCTCGACTTGACGAGCCGCTTCGAGCACGTCCACGCCGCCGCGCAGGGCACGGCGCTCGAGGGGCACCTCGTCGGCGAGCTGATCGCGTCCGAGGTCGAGGTGCGGACCGGCCGCTGCGAGACCTTCGCGGACGTCCCGGGCGTGATGGCGGCGAGACGCGCGCAGCTGCAGGCGCTCGTCGAGCCGATGGGTCTCCTGCTCGGCGCAACCGGGACGCATCCGTGGGCGGACTGGAAGGAGCAGCGGATCATCGACACCGCCCACTACCGGCGGAACGACGAGCTCCTCCAATACGTCGTCTGGCGGAACAACACCTTCGGCTTCCACGTCCACGTGGCGATCAACGGCCCCGACAGGGCGATCGCGGTCATGGGTGGGATGAGGAACTTCCTCCCGGAGCTGCTCGCGCTCTCCTGCAGCTCGCCGTTCGTCGAGAACGTGAACACCGGCCTCCACTCGGCGCGCACGCAGCTCTTCACCCGCTTCTTTCCCCGCTGTGGCGTGCCGGACGCCTTCTCGTCGTGGAACGAGTACGAGCGCTTCGTCCGCTTCCTCTTCGACACGGAGTCGATAGCCGAGCACACCCAGATCTGGTGGAGCGTGCGGCCGCAC
>JBOHBD010000231.1:0-8553 GCA_050698195.1 Gaiellaceae bacterium | reverse complement strand
CCCGGGCGCGCGGTTCGGACCGCGGCGAGGGGCGGCCGGATCGCCGCCCCTCGCGCTTCCCTGCGACGCGCTCGTGCTAGTGCGGGTTCCCGAGGTACGGGAACGATGCACGGAACGCGCGGTCGTTCTTCGAGACGCAGTCGGTCTTGACCGCGCCCTCGGTGATCAAGTTCAGCTCGGCGTCGATCACGTCGTCGGCGAGCCGGCGGCCGTTCAAGAAGCCGTCGGACTTCGCGGTGTCGAACGTGAGGATGTCGGGCAGGAGGACGTCCGCCAGTCCTTTGATCTTCATGGCGTCGTCCGCCTTGTTGTCGCCGGCGCCGTCGTTCAGCGAATGAAGCACCTGCAACGTGTCCACGACCTCGGCGCGGAACCGTGCCTGGTCGTTCTTCGGCTGCGCCGCGTTGAACGCGTTCTTCGCGGACGGCTCGGTCTTCTCGAACGGATTCTGCGGGACGAACACCGTGTTGACCGCGGGGCGTCCCATGCGGTCGATCTGCCTGCGCCCGACGGTCGTCGCGGCCCACACGCCGATCTGGCTGGAGTCGTCACGGAGCATCGCGGCGGGCAGCTCGAGCACGATCGCGGAGACGTTCTTCTTCGCGAAGAAGTCGGTACGGGAGCCCGTGCACCCGAGGAATGACTTCCCGGCCTCCATCGAGAGGATGTTGATGAACCCGTCGAGGTCGAAGAAGAACGGGTCGTCGCGGAGGCCGGCGTACGCACGCACCGAACCGGCGCGATTCACCTTCACGGCCTTCCCACGGCTCGTGCTGCCGGTGAGCAGGCGCGACCCGTTGCGCGTCACGGTGAGGGTCTGCACGCCCTTCGCGTTCGGCTTCGAGAACCCGATTGCGAGGTTGACGTCGGAGACCGCGTCGCCGTTCGAGTCGACGCGGAACCAGTAGGTGGCAGCCCTCGTGCGCGAGACGGACGGCACGCCGCTCGCGAACACGGGGCGCTTGCCGGGAGCCGTCAGGCCGTTGACGTTCATCACGAGCACGGTGTTCCCGCTGCGCGCGCGGAACGCATAGACATCCGTGATGTCGAGCTGGAGGTTGCCGCCCGGCGGCATGAGCCCGGGCGCGTCGACGTGGTCGGCGGCAGCGGAGCTGCGTAGTCCGCCGCCGACGGCGGCGGCGAGCGCGGCTGCGGCGAGCGCGGTGGTCGCCAGCGCCGCGAGGATCGCACGTTTCATGCGTCTCTCCTTGGGTCGGTTGACGCGGCTCATTCGCCGTCGCCGTCCACCCGGTTCGATCGTGTCTGCGGATGAACCGAAAACCAACGCTCGGGCGAAGAAAAGCGATGGGGACGCTCTCCTCGACCGTGCTAGCGTTGGGCGCCCAGCCACGCTCCGCGATGCGCAGGCAGCACGCTCACCTGTCCGACGAGGCCCTGGTCGCGCTCGTCGCGCGGGGAGACGAGCGCGCGCTGGGCGAGCTCTACGACAGGATCGGACGCATCGCCTACGGCCTCGCGGTCCGCGTCCTCCGGGACGAGCGGCTCGCCGAGGACGCGGTGCAGGAGGGCTTTCTCGCGGTCTGGCGGAGCGCAGCCTCGTTCAGGGCGGAGCGGGCGAAGGCGAGCACGTGGATTCTCACGCTCGTCCATCGCCGTGCCGTCGATCTCGTGCGGCGGGAGGAACGACGGCGCACCGAGCCGCTGCCGGACGAGGCCGCCGCACGGGCGCAGGACGCGTCGGAGCCGACTGACGAGGCCGCGTGGCTGCGCTTCGAGCGCGAGCGCGTACAGGCTGCGCTCAGACAGCTCCCGGACGTCCAGCGCGAGGCGCTCGAGCTCGCCTACTACGGCGGCTTCTCGCAGTCCGAGCTCGCGGAGAGGCTGGGAGTGCCCCTCGGTACCATCAAGAGCAGGATGTTCACCGGGCTCGCGCGCCTGCGCGAGATCCTCGACGAATCCTCTCAGGAAGGGTCATGGAGACCGGAATTCACGACCTGACCGCAGGCTACGCCCTCGACGCGCTCGACCCAGAGGAGCGACGCGCCTACGAGGCGCACCTCTCCGGCTGCGCACGCTGCCAGGACGAGCTGACCTCGTTCTGGGAGACGACGGATGCGCTCGCGCTCGCCGCCTCGGGCCCGGAGCCGAGTGCCGAGCTCCGCGCTCGGATCCTCGCCGGCGCGCGCACGGAGCCGCAGGTCGTCGTCCCCTTCGAGTCCTCCCGGCGCCGGACTGTCGTCCCCGCCCTGGCTGCCGTGGCCGCCGTCGCGGCGGTCGTCGCGCTCGCCGTCGGTCTCTGGGCGTCCCGGCTCTCCAGCGACCTCGACGACGCACGTGCCGCGCTCGAGCGCGAGCGCGCGGCCGCGGCGGTCCTCGCCGACCCGGGCGCGCGCACCGTCGCGCTCGAAGCGGGGCAGGGGCGCCTCGTCGTCGCCGAGAACGGGCGAGCCGTGCTCGTGCTCGACGGGCTCGACCCCGCCCCTCCCGGCAAGACGTACGAGACGTGGGTGATCGAGGGCGAGAACGCTCTTCCGGCAGGTCTCTTCCCGGGCAGCGACGGCATCGACGTCGTGAGCGTCGAGGGCGTCGTCGAGCCCGGCGACGTCGTCGCGGTCACGATCGAGGACGAGGACGGAGCGCAGGTCCCGTCGACCGATCCGATCGCCGCCTCGATCCCCGTCTAGAGCGAAACCTCTGTAACACTTTCCCCTTGCGGGTTCGGAGAGAGAAGGGGACGCAGCGCAGGCGGCGCCGAGTTCGCAAGCGCAGGCTTGCCGCGCTGCTGTGCGTCCTCCTGGTCCTCTCGATCCTGTCGTTCACGTTCGGGCTCGTGCGGGCGGTCGCGAGCGAGATCCCGTCGCTCGATCCGGCGGCCCAGCGCTCCGACGTGGACACCGTCGTCTATGCGTCGAACGGCAGAACAGTGCTCGCCGTGCTGCGCGGCGACGAAAGTCGCGTGCTCGTCGACACCGAGGACATCGCACCGATCATGCGGCAGGCGATCGTCTCGGTCGAGGATCGGCGCTTCTTCGAGCACAAGGGAATCGACCTCCGCGGCGTCGCACGTGCTCTCTGGGCGGACATTCGCAGTCAGTCGATCGTCGAAGGCGGATCGACGATCACGCAGCAGTTCGTCAAGAACGCCTACATCAGGGACGAGAGGACGCTCGCACGCAAGGTGCGCGAGGCGGCCCTCGCCTGGCAGCTCGAGCAGCGCTGGAGCAAGGACCGCATCCTCACCGCGTACCTGAACACGATCTACTTCGGGAACGGCGCCTACGGCATCCAGCAGGCAGCTCGAACGTACTTCCACAAGGGCGCGAAGTACCTCGAGCTCCACGAGGCCGCTCTGCTCGCCGGACTGCCTGCGGATCCGGCGCGCTACGACCCGGTGACGAATCCGCGCAACGCGAAGGAGCGGCGGCGGCACGTGCTCGCGATGATGCTCGGGCAGGGGAAGATCACCCGCGCCGACTTCGTGCGATCCTCGAGCGCCCCGCTTCCGCGCGCCGAGGACGTCCGGCTCCCCGGGACCGGCGGCAAGGCGCAGTACTTCGTCAACTACGTGAAGGACCAGCTCGTCGACCGGTACGGCGCCGGACGCGTCTTCGGCGGCGGCCTCAGGGTCACGACGACGATCGACCTCGCGCTCCAGGCTCGCGCCCGCGCGGCGATCGAGAAGGTGCTGCGACACCCGGACGGGCCGGCCGCCGCCCTCGTCGCGATCGACCCCGACACGGGCGCGGTGCGCGCGATGTTCGGTGGGCGGAACTTCCGGGAGAGCCAGTTCAACCTCGCGGCGCAGGCAGAGCGGCAGCCGGGCTCCGCCTTCAAGCCGATCGTGCTCGCCACGGCGATGCGCGAGGGGATCTCGCCGCTCACCGAGATCGAGTCGCGCCCGGTGTCGATCGACGCGGGCGACCGGGTCTGGACCGTGACGAACTACGACAGGACGTACCTCGGACGCGTCAGCCTCCAGCGCGCCATGGTCGCGTCCGACAACTCCGTCTACGCCCAGCTCACCGACGTCGTCGGCCCCAAGGCGATCGTCTCGAGCGCCCACGCGCTGGGGATCAAGAGCCCTCTCGATCCCTACTTCTCGATCGGCCTCGGCTCGGCCGCCGTCAACCCGCTCGAGATGGCGCGGGCGTACGCAACGATCGCGAACGAGGGCCGTCGGGTCGACAGCTCGCTCTTCGGCGACCGGCCGCGGGTGGTCGAGCGTGTCGAGCGGATTCGTGCGGATCGGGTCGAGGAGAACGTTCCGCAGCCGACGCAGGTGCTGGAGGCGGGCGAAGCCGTTGCGCTGACGGACATCCTCGAGGACGTCGTTCGCTCCGGCACGGGCCGGCGCGCGGGCATCCCCGGGCGGAGCGTCGCCGGCAAGACCGGCACGACCGACAACTACGCGGATGCGTGGTTCGTCGGCTTCACGCCCGAGCTCGCTGTCGCCGTCTGGGTCGGGTATCCGGACCGGCTGCGACCCATGCTCACGGAGTTCGACGGCGAGCCCGTCACGGGCGGAACGCTGCCTGCGCTCATCTGGAAGGCGTTCATGGAGAGCGTCGAGGAGGAGGAGAACGCGTCGTTCGGCTACCCGCCCTACCTCGGCGCGGAGCCCACCTGGGTCGTGAAGCGCGGCGGAGAGTGGCGGCGCGACAACGGCTACTGCCGCGGCTCTCGGGTTCTCGTCTACTTCTCGGGCAAGGGGCCGAGCAAGACCGCGGACTGCAAGCCGAACGAGGTCCAGGTGCCGCGCGTGGTCGGGATGACCGAGGAGGCCGCCGTCGCCCGCCTCGCGGCGCAGCCCCTCGACGCCGAGCTCGTCCACGTCCCGGCGCAGGCCGGCCGCCGGCCGGGAATCGTCCTGCGGCAGGACCCCGTTGCGGGCGGTCTCTCGGCGAACGACACCGTCCGCCTGTGGGTCTCGAAGGCGCAGCACGGGCTCGTCCCGAACTTCGTCGGCTCGAGCCTCGCGACGGCGAGCCGGGAGGTGCAACGGCTCCGGCTCCGGCCTCGCGTGGTCAGCTCGCCGGGGCCGATGGGAATGGTCCTGAGCCAGAGCCCTCGGCCCGGAGTCACGGCCGCCCCGAGGCTGAGGATCAGGCTCGTGGTCGGGGACGGCTCACGTAGGGAGACCCCCTGAGCGAGTAGCGCCAGGGGAGGTCGCCCGCGCGCGTGATCCCGACCCGCCGGCTCACGTCGACCTCGGCGGCCCGAGCGGACGAGAGCAGGCGGAAGGGCGGCCGGTCGAGCGGGAGCCCGTCGTGGGCGCCCGTGATACCGAGCGCCTGGGTCAGACGGCCTGGGCCCGAGCAGAGCAGGCGCACGTCGTCGAGCCCGCGCCGCTTCCGCATCTCGTCCACGCCGTGGACCGGCTCGAGCGCACGCAGGAGCACGGCCGCGCCGACTCCGTCCCCGCCGCATACGACGTTCGCGCACCAGTGAATCCCGTACGAGCGATAGACGTAGAGGGTCCCGGCAGGGCCGAACATCGCCGCGTTGCGGCTGGTTCGGCCGCGATACGAGTGGCTTGCCGGGTCGCCCGGGGCGTACGCCTCGGTCTCGACGACGACCCCGCCGACCTCGTCGACCAGCAGCGTGACGCCGACGAGGTCGCGTGCGATGTCGTGCACGTCACGCAGGAAGAACGTGCCGGGGAGAGGGCTCAGAAGAGCTGCTCGGCCTCGCCCGACCGCGCGGTCGCCGCCAGCACCCTCCGCGCTCGCCGGCCGAGGTCGCCGAGATCGACCCGTCCCTCCTCCGCTGCTTCCGCGAGGCGCTCGGCGAGATCCAGCGCCTGGTCGAGGAGCACCGAGTCGCCGGCCTCGTGACCCATGTCGTGGAGGATCGTCCGTTCCGTCCGCGACGCGACGACGGGCCCGTCGACGCCCTCGATCCACACCCGCGTACGGCGCCCGCCGCCGCGGTCGTCGCCGACGAGCGGCTCGAGCGCGTAGATCTTGTCGGCACGCGCGTACTTGCCGAAGCCGAGGAAGACCATCCGGTTCGTCGCCATGTCAGAGGATTATCGCCGGTTCCACCGGCTCGGCGCGCCGGGCAAACCCGAGCCCGTAGGCGAGCGCGGCGCCCGCGAGGACGAGCGCCCACATCGGGCTCAGCCCGGGCAGCAGGACGGACGGGATGTCCGCCGAGGTCCAGCCTCGTTTCACCACCTGCTCGTGCCACAGGTCCTGGACGAGGTTGGCGGCTCCGTACGCGAGCAGCAGCGAGACCAGCGCGGCGTAGGCGTGGCTGAGCCGCGCACCGGCGAGCCGCGGCCGCGAGAGCAGGAGCGCCGATAGCACGAGCAGCGTGCCGGCAAAGCCGTGGTGGTGACCGAGGTGGACGGCAGCGGTCGGCGCCTCGCCGGGCTCGGCGTAGGGCTCGTCGGTGAGGAACACGCCGCCGGGCAGGTGAAAGCCGGCCTCGGCGGTGAGCCACGGCAGCGAGACGAGGACGACGGCGACGGCGACCGCGACGCGGAGTGGATCGCCTGCGCGACGCGGCGCAGGGCCGGCTCCCGCGCGCCGCGCGGCGGCAACCGTCAGGACGACCGCGAGGACGACGCCGAGTGCAGGCAACGCGTTCCGCGGCCGGGCGTCGAGGTCACCGGGATCGACGGTCACCGGGACGAGCGCGCAGAGGGCGATCGCCGGAGCGCCCGCGACCCAGGCACGTCGCGGCAGGGCGCCGAGCGCCAGGATCGCGAGCGGGATCGCGACCAGGGCGATGGGGAAGTTCAGCTGAACGAGCGCACGGCTCGTCCCGCCGATGATGCCCTCCCGCGAGACGTTGTAGAGCTCGCGAACGTCGAGCGCGGAGTACACCACGAGCACCGCCAATGCGTCGACGGCGAGAAGCACCCACACGGCGAGGGCCTCGCCCTGGGACGGCGTCCGCGGCGACTCAGTCGAGCGCGGCGCGGAGCGAGTCGACGACGAAGGCCTGGTCATCCTCCTCGAGCCGCGCGTGAAAGGGCAGAGCGAGCGTGCGCGAGCTCAGCTCTTCCGCGACCGGACAGAGGCCGACTCGGAACCCGTACCGCTGCTGGAGGTACGGCTGCAAGTGGATGCACGGCAGGTACCGCGCCGTCTGGACGCCACGACGCTCGAGAAGCTCGATCACGGCCTCGCGGTCGGTCCTGCGAGGAAGCGCGACGACGTACACGAACCACGAGCGCTCGTGGTGTGCGTCGTCGCCGAGCGGGAGCTCGAGCCCTTCGACGTCGCCGAGGAGCTCCGCGTACCGCGCCGCGACGGCTGACCGCCGCTCCAGGATCTCCTCGAGCCTCTCGAGCTGGCCGATGCCGATGGCGGCGCGAACGTCGTCGAGGCGGTAGTTGAACCCGAGCCGCACGTGCTCGAGCCAGCCGCCAGAGTCGGCCCTTCCCTGGTTCCGTAGGCTGCGGAGCAGCCGCCACTCGTGCTCGGAGTGCGTCGTGACGACGCCGCCCTCCCCCGTCGTCACCTGCTTGTTGGGGTAGAACGCGAAGACCGCCGACGGCCCGTGCGAGCCGACCGGCTGCCCTCGGTACCGGGCGCCCAGCGCCTCGCAGGCGTCCTGGATCAGCGCGAGCCCGTGCCGGTCGCAGATCGAACGGAGCTCGTCGAGCTCGCAGGGGTAGCCGTAGATGTCGACGGCGACGACGGCCTTCGTGCGCGGGGTGACCGCGGCTTCGACGGCCGCGGGATCCAGGTTCAGCGTCCGCCGGTCGATGTCCGTGAACACGGGCGTGGCGCCTTCGTAGATCGCGCAGTTCGCCGACGCGACGAACGAGTACGGGGAGGTGATCACCTCGTCGCCGGGACCGACCCCGGCCGCGATGCACAGGAGGTGGAGACCGGCGGTCCCGCTCGACACGGCGGCGGCGTACGGAGCGCCGACCGCTTCCGCGAACGCCTCCTCGAAGCGGTCGATCGTCGGCCCGAGCGAAAGACGCCCCGAGCGCAGCACGTCGACGACGAGCTGCTCCTCCCGCTCGTCGAGCCAGGGGCTCGAGAGCGGGATCTGGCGCGTGACGCTCACACCTCTGCGGTCATGCGCGACGTCTCGACGACGTCGAGCCAGTCGCTCCAGCGCTGATCCCGGCCGTTGACGACGTCGAGGTACGCCTTCTGCAGCTCGAGGGTCACCGGGCCCACGCCGATCTGGCGACCGTCGACCGCGCGCACCGGCGCGACCTCGGTCGCCGTCCCGACCATGAACACCTCGTCTGCGAGGTAGAGGTCCGTGCGGATGAGAAGCGTTTCCTCGACCGTGTACCCGAGCGTCCCCGCGAGCTGGATGATCGTGTCGCGCGTGATCCCGGGGAGGATCGACATCGAGAGCGGCGGCGTCAGCAGCTTGCCGTTCCTGACGACGAAGATGTTCTCGCCCGGCCCGTCCGCGACGTACCCGTCGCGGGTGAGCATGATCGCCTCGTCGTAGCCGGCGCGGCGCGCCTCGGTCGTGGCGAGCATCGAGTTCAGGTAGATCCCCGTCGCCTTCGCGACGTGTGGGATCACGTTCGGCCCGACCCGCTCCCAGGTCGAGACCATCGTCGAGATCCCCGCCTCCTGACCCTCCTCCCCGAGATACGCGCCCCAGGGG
>JBOHBD010000230.1:0-2864 GCA_050698195.1 Gaiellaceae bacterium | reverse complement strand
CTTCCGATCTCCTCGTCGGGGCACCTGATCCTCGTCCCCTGGGCATCCGACTGGACGTACTTGAAGGAGAACGACCGCTTCAACCAGACCTTCGATGTCGCGCTCCACCTCGGCACGCTCGTCGCCGTGGCGACGTACTTCTGGGAGGACATCGTCCGGCTCGCGGGTGCATTCCTGGGCTCGGTCGGGCGGCGTCGCATCGAGACCTCCGACGAGCGCATCGCCTGGTTCGTGCTCGTTGCGACGATCCCGGCCGGCGTTGCCGGGCTCCTGGGCGAGGACCTCATCGCCGACTCGCTCGGCGAGCCGTGGCAGATCGCGATCCTCCTCGCGGCCGGCGCGGTCCTCCTCGCGTGGGCGGATCGGTTTCCAGAGGAACGCGCCATGGGCGATCTCGGGCTGCGACACGCCGTCGCGATGGGCCTCGCGCAGGCCCTCGCGCTCGCGCCCGGGGTGTCCCGGTCGGGAATCACGATCACCGCCGGCCGCCTGCTGCGCCTCGACCGCGACGGTGCGGCTCGGTTCTCGTTCCTCCTGCTGCTGCCGGCCGTCCTCGGGGCCGTCGTCTTCAAGGGAGTGGGGGACGTGCTGCTCGGCGACCTCCCCGACGGCTGGCAGGGCCCATTCCTGGTCGGGACGCTCGCGGCCCTCGGGAGCGGGCTCCTGGCGATCGACTGGCTCCTCGGCTACGTGCGCCGGCACACCTACGACCTCTTCGTCTGGTACCGGCTCGCCGCTGCGGGGATCATCGTGCTCGTGATCCTGAGTGGGGTGCGGGAGGCCTCGTTCTAGGGCGGCTCGACGGTCAACTTGACATAACGCCCATTCTTGTGCGCTGACGCGGAGGCCTGAGGGCCACGGCAGCACGCAAGACGAAGGACGGCCCGGAGGCCGCCCTTCGTCGGATCGTTCCGCGGACCTAGACGGCGACCGGGATCTCGTTGAGCACGATCTCGTAGCGCTCGACACCCGTGATCGTCTCGCCGCCGGCTTCGGCGGCCTCCTTGCGAAGCTGGTTCGCGATCTCCTCGCTCCCGCGAAGCGACTCGTCGCTGTCCCAGAAGGTGATCGTCAGCGCGCGACCAATCTGGCGATCGATCAGGGTGGTGATCCCGCGCCAGCCGCTGATGTCGCGCAGCTTCGGGAGGATGTTGTCCTCGACGTCCCGGAGCCCTGCGTCGATTCCCTCGGGAGGCCCATCGAGCAAGCTCACCCGTCCTGCCTTCCCGCCGTCGCCGATCTCGTCGATCGCGACCTCGTAGATGTCGACGGACGTGCGACGCCCGCGGACCTCCTCGGGAATCTCGTCGCCCATCTGCTCGAACAGCGGCTCGGCGGCCCGGATCGCCTCTTCGCTCTCGAAGAAGACGATCCCGAGACTCGTGCCGGACCGACGGTCCGCGAGGATCAGGAAGCGCTTGGCGCCTGGCAGCTCCTCCCCGGAGCTCAGGCGCTCGCGCACGATCCCGACCAGCTCGTCGACCCGGCTCATGTCGCGACCCTCGAACCTTGCGACACGTGCGTACATACGAACCCCCTCTACGGTCGAGTCAGTCGAGCCTACGCCTCTCGACGGCGTCCGTCCAGTCGGCCCTGGGGTCGCCGCGGCTTGCTGGCGCGGCCAGACGCCGCCCGCGTGCACGATCGTGCCGTCGGGGACGTCCTCGTTCAGCACCGCGCCGTTCCCCACGATGACGGACGCGCCGATCTTGAGGTAGACGGTTGTCGTGACGCCCATCCCGATGAGCGTCGCTCTCCCGACCTCGACCTCTCCGGCGAGGAGCGCGCCCGGCGCGATGTGCGAGAAGTCCTCGACGCGGCAATCGTGCGAGACGACCGCGTTCGTGTTGACGATCACTCCACGGCCGATCCACGCGGCCGAGCAGACCGCGGCACCTGCGAACACCTGCGCACCCGGTGACAGGGTCGCCGACGGCGCGACGTACGCGGCCGGGTCGACGAGCGTCGGCTGCTCGAAGCCCTCGCCCTCGAGGAGCTCGAAGATCGCGATCCTGTCCTCGATGCGACGAACCGCGCCGATCGCGTTGACGGCGTAGCGCACACCTAGCTCGCGGAGCGGCGCCAGGTACTCGCGCCCGCCGACGACGGGTACTCCGAGAACGTCCGCCACACGACCGGGCCGGTCGTTCAACGCGCAGATCGGCTCGACCGCCCCGTCGGCGCGCATCAGGTCGACGAGGGACTTCGCGAGACCCCCCGCCCCGTAGACGACGACGGCGTTCTCGTGGACGCGGCCGGCGAGCGCGGGGTCGATGTCCCCCGGCTCCCGGCCCCGAGCGATGACCTCCTCGATGTCCTTCTCGGTGAGGAAACGCCCGGTCGGGAGCGTCGTCAGGTCGATGCCCTCCTCGAGCGCGAGCTTCTCGGCCTTCCGTGTGAGCCTCACCCCCACCGCCCGTGCCTCCGACACGCCTGAGGCGCCCGGATCGCTCCCGCGCTCGGGAGGGGCGTCGTACACCTCGCAGACGAGATCCCCGACGGTCGCCCGCTGGTTCGTGGCGACGCGGACCTCGCCGACCCAGCCCTCGTAGTCGGATTCGACGTCGACGGTCGCCTTGCTCGTCTCCACCGTGCACACGAGGTCTCCCTTCGCGATCCGGGAGTAGGGCTCGACGGCGACGCCGATGACCTGCACCTCGGGCTCGTTCGGGTTGACCAGGGGCACCTCGATGCGCCCGATCGGCGTCGGCTTCGTGCTCAACCGGCGGCCGCCAGCGTGGCGGAGAAGTGCTCGAGCGCTTCGTCGACCCGTGCCCCGAACTCTTTCTCCAGCGCACCACGACGGCGAGGCTCGAAGCTGCCCGGCGGGAGCGTGCGCGGCGCAGGCGCGAACCCCTTCGACC
>JBOHBD010000229.1:0-13221 GCA_050698195.1 Gaiellaceae bacterium | reverse complement strand
CCCTCGACCCCACCGACGACCGCGGCCGTCAGGACGCGGCCGAGCGCATCGGCGAGTCGCTCGCCGGCGAGGAGGGCGTCACCGTAGGCGGGCCTGCGATCGCTCAGAGCCAGGTCAACGAGCAGGTCGAGCGGGACCTGCGCACGGCCGAGCTCTTCGCCTTCCCGCTTCTCTTCCTGCTGTCGCTGCTCTTCTTCCGCAGCCTCGTTGCGGCCCTGCTGCCGCTGCTCGTCGGCGGACTGACGATCGTCGGCACGTTCCTCATGCTGCGCGTGGCGACCGAGCTCACCTCGATCTCGATCTTCGCCTTGAACGTCGCGATCGGGCTCGGGCTCGGGCTCGCGATCGACTACAGCCTCTTCATCGTCTCTCGCTACCGAGAGGAGATCGGCCGCAGCGGGCCGGGCGTCGACGCGATGCGTCGCACGCTGGGGACGGCGGGACGCACCGTGCTCTTCAGCTCGCTGACCGTGGCTGGAGCGCTCGCCTCGCTGCTCGTCTTCCCGCAGCGCTTCCTCTACTCGATGGGAATCGCGGGCTTCTTCGTCGCTCTCATCGCGGCCGCGATCTCACTCACCGTCCTCCCTGCCGTCCTCACGCTGCTCGGGCACCGCGTGAACGCGCTGTCGCCGCGATTCCTCGCCCGCCGCGCCGAGCGGGATGCACGCCCGGCGCGGGAGGGGTTCTGGTATCGCCTGACGCAGCTCGTGACGCGTGCTCCCGGCCGCATCGCGGTCACGGCCGCCGCACTCCTGGTCGCGCTCGGGATCCCGTTCCTCGGCATCGACTTCACGTCGGTCGACGCACAGGTCCTGCCGAAGTCGGCGAGCGCTCGTCAGGTCGACGACCGCCTGCGGGCGGACTTCCTCCCGTACCGCGACACGCCGGCGATCCTCGCGGTCGACGGCGACGCACGGGAGGCGTCCCGGCTCGCCGCGGAGGCGTCCGAGCTGACCGGCGCCGCCGAGGTGACTGCGCCGCGCGAGCTCGCGGACGGCACGTACGCGATCCGCGTGGTCTCGGCGTCGCCCCCGCTCAGCGACGGCAGCCAGCAGCTGGTCCGCGAGCTGCGCGACCTGAAGGGCGACGCTGTCGTCACGGGCACGACCGCGCACTACCTCGACCTTCAGGGCAGCCTCGGCGACCACCTGCCGCTCATGATCGCCATCGTCGCCGCTGTCACGATCGCCGTCCTCTTCGCGATGACGGGCTCGCTCGTGCTGCCGTTCCTGCAGGTGCTCATGAATGCGCTCGGCCTCGCAGCGGTGCTGGGGATCCTCGTCCTGGTCTTCCAGGCGGGAAGCTTCGAAGGGCTTCTCGGCTACACGAGCCAGGGTGGGCTGGAAGCGACCCAGCTGCTGCTGCTGTTCGCCACCGTGTTCGGCCTCTCCACCGACTACGGCGTCTTCCTGCTCGCACGGATCAAGGAGGCCCGCGACGGCGGCTACGCCGACTCGGACGCCATCGCGGTCGGCCTCGAGCGAACGGGGCGGATCGTCACCGCCGCCGCGTTGCTCTTCGCCGTCGCCTTCGGCGCGTTCGTGACCTCCGAGATCGTCGTCCTCAAGGTGCTCGGTCTCGGCACGGCAATCGCCGTTCTCATCGACGCAACGATCATCCGGGCTCTCGTCGTGCCCTCGTTGATGCAGATGCTCGGACGATGGAGCTGGTGGGCGCCGTCGCCACTCCGCCGCCTGCACGCCCGAGTCGGGCTGAGCGAGGTGTAGCCGGTGCGCAGACGAGGAGCCGCCGCCCGTGTGACACGCGGCGGCTCCGGCGCCGTATGGTCATCGACCGGTCAACCGTCAGAAGGAGGAAAAGACATGCTGCGACGCCGCTTGGTGGCAGTCAGCCTCGTCGTCGTCACCGCTCTCGTTGCGGGAGCGTTGGCAACCGGGAGTACCTCCGCGCGGAGTGCAGTCTCCGCGACGGGAGTCGAGACGATCGCGACCGCGAGGACGAGCGACTTCAGAGTCGTCGTGAAGGCCGAGAGGCGCGGCGGTGGTGCCGCCCCCGCAGCGACCGTCACGCTGACCACGTTCCAGCGTCTTCGCGGGAACTGGCAGCGAATCGGCGTCCACCGTCTCGACGGTCCGTACTTCTGGAAGGTGGTCACCGGGCCCAGGGCCGTGTGCCGCCTCGACGTCCGGACGACCGCAGCGCGGGCGTCGTTCCAGCCACGCGCGACCGTCCGGCTGCTGCTGAGCCCGTCGCTCGGCTGCGGGCCGCCTTCGAGCTTCGCGCTCACGCGGTAGTCGTCACGTGCACGACCCACACAGCGCATCTCGTACGTCGCCGGCGTCGCCGCGTCCACCTCGACGCGGGCACCTACTCCTGACTCCGTAGACCCTTCGAAGGCGGGTCTCCCGCCACCTGCCCCCCGAGACCGGCCTCGCACCCGCGGCGGGGCCGTTCTCGTTCGGGTAGACCGTCGCCATGAGCGACGGCGTGAGGCACTGGGGCTTACGGTATCGGGCTCACAACGGCGTGCTGCGGTGGGCGGTCGTGGTCGCGCCGGCGCAGTACGGGCCGAGTAGCCCGCCGCCGCCGCTCCCGCTCGTGATCTCGCCGCACGGCCGCGGTGTCCGCGCCCGTACGAACGCCCGGCTCTGGGGAACGCTCCCCGCGCTCGGCGACTTCGTCGTCGTCTGCCCGGGCGGCATGGGCCGCCGGCTCCCGCTTCACTCCTGGGGTTGGCTCGGGCAGGTCGCCGACCTCGCACGCATGCCTGCGCTCCTTCGCAACGCGCGGCCGTGGCTCCGCTTCGACCCGCGGCGCGTCTACGCCGTCGGGGGAAGCATGGGAGGGCAGGAGACGCTCCTGCTCCTCGGCCGCCATCCGCGCCTGCTCGCCGGCGCGGTCGCCTTCGACTCGGTCACCGACTTCGCGCTCCGCTACGACCAGTTCGCGCGCAGCCCGCGCGGACGCACGCTGCAAGCGCTCGCCAGAATCGAGGTCGGTGGGACGCCGCAGACGAACCGGCGGGCATACGTCCTCCGAAGTCCCTCGCACTGGCTGCGCGAGATCGCGGACTCCGGGGTGCCGCTCCAGATCTGGTGGAGCGACGCGGACGAGATCGTGGTGAACCAGCACACGCAGTCCGGCCGATTCTTCAGGCAGCTCCAGGAGCTCGGGCCGCGCGGACGAGTCGAGAAGCGGACGGGCTCGTGGAGCCACACCGCGGCGAGCTACTCGCAGCTCCAGCTCCCCGGGGCATCGGCCTGGCTCGGACTGATGCCGGACGTCTGAGGCTAGAGCCCGTTCGCGAGCGTGACAACCGTGTCGGCGGTCGCGACGTTGCCCGCGACATCCCAGGCGCGGATCACGAGCCTGTAGCGTCCGTCGGGGAGGCGCGTCGTGTCCCAGTACCGGAGCGGGAACAACCGGAGCCAGTAGACACCGTCGCACCGGACCGACGCGTGGAGCCTCATGCAGCCCTTGGCAACCAGGTTCTGCTCGGTTCCGGGCGCGAAGTGCCGCCCGGCGGGAAGGCCGAGCAGCTGCTCGGCGCGAAAGACCTCCCGCCGGCGAACCACGCGGCCGGTGCGAACGTCCACGATCCTCGCGTCCATCCGGAACGGATGGTGGGGAGCGGCGAGCCAGGGGAGCTCCTGGAACCAGCCGATGAAGGACTGGGGATCGCTCACGCGGACGCGCACGTCGACGCGGCCGGCCAGCGCGTCCCGGTTCAGGCGCTCGCCCGCGGGTGGAAGGCGGGCGACGCTCGTGTTCGGCCGCCTCCCCCAGGCCGGCGTCGCCGGGGTGTAGAAGCGGACCTCGCGGATCTCCGGTGGTGCCCCGTCGACGAACGGACGGAGCTTCCCTCCCGGGCGAAGCGGGTTGACGATCAATGTGCCCCCCGCTCCCGTGAACACGAACTCGCTCAGGTGCACGTGCCAGTCGTCCTTGCAGGTCCAGCCGATGTGCTGCCCGGGCGTGACGATCTCCCCCGTCCGGACCACCGCATCGATGTGCCCGTACCCGAAGTGCCCGACCCGTACGGAGCCGCGCATGCCGGGCGGGGTGGCGAAGAACACGAGCCCGCCCTCGATCGCGAAGACCCGGTGGGTGCGCCCCCGCGGTGCGCCGGGCTCGGGGCGGTCGTCGCGAACCGCGATGTCGATACCGTCGTGGTAGATCGCGCCCCGCTCCGGATCCGGCCGTGGGTCGAGGAACGAGCCGCGGATCGGATGCTGCCGGTTGCTCGGCCGGACCGGCCAGCCGCGGAACGTGTCGTTGTACACCTGCGGAACCGCGAGCTTCCCCGGAGTAGGCGACACGCGGCAGCACTATCGCATGCTCCTCGCGCTGCTCGGGGACGACGGCGGCTGCTTGAATCGAGGCATGCCCGACTGGGAGACGGGTCGCGAGATCACGCTCGCCTTCCCCGAGGTCGAGGAGGACACGCAGGGGCGGCCCACGTTCCTCGTCCGAGGGAAGCTCTTCGCCTGGCGGGCGCGCGAGCGCGACGGCGGCGGGCTCGCCGTGCGCGTCGACCGGGACGAGAAGCAGCTGATCCTCGACGCGAACCCCGACGTGTACTTCTCGAGCCCGCACCTCCGGGGGTACCCGGGAGCCCAGATCCGGCTCGAGCGCATCGAGCATGACGAGCTCGCCCAGCGGCTCGAGGACGCGTGGCTGATCCAGGCGCCGAAGCGCCTCGCTGCCGAGTTCCTGGCCGAGATCGAGCGTCTAGCCCGCGCCGCTCTCGAGCTTGGCCTTCAGCCTCTCCTGGCTCTTGGCCAGGTCGCTTCGCGCCTGCCTGCGCACGACGAGCGGGACGAGCAGCTTGCCGATCCCATGGCCTTCGAAGTCGAGCTCCATCGTGAAGCGCGAGCGGGCACCTCCGTCGACCGGCTCCAC
Organism: Gaiellaceae bacterium; assembly: GCA_050698195.1. Lineage (GTDB taxonomy): Bacteria > Actinomycetota > Thermoleophilia > Gaiellales > Gaiellaceae > GMQP-bins7. The sequence continues at coordinate 8,358 of JBOHBD010000229.1, read as the reverse complement.
CGTTCCCTTGCCCACCGCCCGGATCGGGCCGTCGATGCCTCGGAACCCGAACGTCCGAGGCGGGTTGTGCTCGGTCACCTCGTTGGTCAACGTTCGCTCGCCTCTCCCGATTCGCCGCGTCATCGTCACGCGCGAGCCGACACCGAAGGTTCCGCCGCCTTCCACGCTTGCGCTGACGAGGTTCTCCTGCCACTCGGTGGCATGGGAGAAGTCGCTCAGGTATGCGAAGACGTCTTCCGGGCTCCGCGAGATCTCGACGCTCTGGACGATCGGCGCCATGGTCCCCTCCTTTCGACGCGTTCGAGCACGATGATGCCGCACGCAGGGACTGCCGTGCAGTGGGTCTCGGCCGATCGCCCCTCGCGGGTGCCGAGACGCAAGCGCGTAGAGTCAGCCGGTGACCTTCGCAGTGGCCGCGGACGCGTACGACCGCTACATGGGCCGCTACTCGGTGCAGCTCGCTCAGCAGCTCGCGGACCTCGCGGGCGTCCAGCCTGGGCAGCGGGTGCTCGACGTCGGCTGCGGCCCCGGCGCCCTCACCGGCGAGCTCGTCGAACGACTCGGCGCGAGCGGCGTCGCGGCCGTCGATCCCTCGGAGCCGTTCGTCGCGGCCGCGCGCGAGCGCTACCCGGGCGTCGACGTGCGGCAGGCGGCGGCCGAGCAGTTGCCGTTCGAGGACCGGCAGTTCGATGCCGCCCTCGCACAGCTCGTGGTCCACTTCATGACGAATGCCGTCGGCGGGCTCCGCGAGATGGCTCGTGTCACACGGAGAGGGGGCGTCGTCGCCGCCTGCGTCTGGGATCACGCCGGCGGGCACGGTCCCGCCAGCCTGTTCTGGGAAGCGGCGCGCGAGCTCGATCTCCACGTGCAGGACGAGTCCCTGCTCGCGGGCTCGCGCGAGGGACATCTCGCGGAGCTGCTGGGAGCTGCCGGGCTGAACGACGTCGAGGACACGACGCTCGAGGCGAGCATCGAGCACGGCGCGTTCGAGGAGTGGTGGGAGCCGTATCTCCTCGGCGTCGGTCCGGCGGGCGCGTACGCGGCAGGGCTCGACGCCGCATCACGAGCAGTCCTCCGGGAACGCTGCCGGCGCCTCCTCCCCGATCCGCCGTTCACGCTCACCGCCCGAGCGTGGGCGGCACGCGGCGTCGCCTAGGGAGGCGACTGGCGATTGGCACGGAAGCGCTGCCACAATGAGTAGGCGATGTCCCAGGTACTCGACAACCTCGACGTGGCTCGTGCGGCCGCGGGACGCCAGTCGTGGCGCGAGACGTACGACGCGTACGCGAGCGTCGACCGCTCCGAGCTGACACCGAGCGATCTCGAGCTCTTCGGCGACGCCGCCTGGTGGACGGGCAAGCTCGAGGAGGCGATCCGCCTTCGCGAGCGTTCGTACGCAGCGTTCTCCTCCGCGGGAGAGAAGCTGCACGCAGCGCGTCTGGCCCTGACGCTCGCGTGGGATCACGAAGGTCGCGGAGCGTTCTCGGTCTCGCAAGGCTGGTTCGCCACGGCCGAGCGCCTGCTCGAGGGACTTCCCGAATCGGTCGAGCACGGCCGCGTCAAGCTGACCCAGGGTCTCACCGCCATGTTCGCGGAGGGGAACCTCGCCGAGGCGATGTCGCACTTCGACGACGCCTTCGAGCTCGGTCAGCGGATCTCGGACCGGGAGACGCAGGTGCTGGCGCTCTCGGGAAAGGCGCGCGCCCTCGTCATGAGCGGCGAGGTCGAGCGAGGATTGGCTCTGCACGACGAGGCGAGCGCCGCCGCCGTCTGCGGCGAGTTGCGGCCCTTCGCGACCGGGCTCGTCTACTGCATCACGATCAGCTCGTGCCACGACGTGGGCGACATCCGTCGCGCCGCCGAGTGGACCGAGGAGGCGAATCGGTGGTGCGACAGCATCGACGTCAGCGGCTTCCCGGGCGCCTGCCGGCTCCACCGCGCCGAGATCATGCGGCTGCGCGGCGACTGGCCCGCCGCCGAGAAGCAGGCCGTCGCGGCCTGCGAGGAGCTGCAGGACTTCGACCGCTCGATCACCGCCGGCGGCCACTACGAGATCGGCGAGATCCGGCGTCGCCGTGGCGACTTCGCGGGAGCAGAGGAGTCGTATGCGACGGCGAGCGAGCTCGGTCGCACCAACCAGCCCGGGCTGGCGCTCCTGCGCCTCGCCCAGGGGAAGGTCGACAGCGCGTTCGCGGGCGTGACGAATGCCCTGGAGGAGGTCGAGGCGCCCCTCTACCGGGTGCGTGCCCTGCCGGCCCAGGTCGAGATCGCGATCGCCGCGGGCGATCTCGAGACCGCGCATCGGGCCGCGGACGAGCTCGAGCAGATCGTCGACTCCTACAAGATCGGCGACCGGCGAGCGCCCGCGTTCGACGCCACCGTCCATCTCGCCTTCGGCCGCATCGCACTCGTGGAGAAGGACTGGGACGGCGCCGCCCGCCATCTTCGCCGCGCGCGCGAGGAGTGGCAGCGCGTCGCGGCGCCGTACGAGACCGCTCAGGCGAGGATGCTCCTCGGCACCGCCATCCGGCACCGGGGCGACGAGCTCGGCGGGACGGCCGAGCTCGAGGCGGCGCTGAGCGCGTTCGAGCGTCTCGGCGCGAAGCTCGACGTCGACCAGGCGAAGGAGCTCCTCGGCAAGCTCGAGACGCGTCGCACCTTCCTGTTCACGGACATCGTGGACTCGACGAAGCTGCTCGGGACCCTCGGCGACGAGAAGTGGAGGAGGCTGCTCGCGCGGCACGACCAGCTCGTGCGCGACCAGATCGTGGAGAGCGGCGGCGAGGTGATCAAGAAGACGGGGGACGGCTTCTTCGCGGCCTTCGAGAACCCGAAGGCGGCGATCGAGGCCGCCGTCGGGATCCAGCGCGCTCTCGACGCCGAGATCGTCGCGCCCGACGTCCGGATCGGCGCGCACGTGGGAGACGCGTTCCGTACCGGCGCAGGCTCGACGGACTACGGGGGTCAAGGCGTGCACGTCGCGGCGCGGATCGGCGCCGCGGCGGGTGCCGCCGAGATCCTCGTCAGCCGCGAGACGCTCGACGGCGTCGGCACCGCTTTCCGCCTGTCAGCCCCGCGGGCGGAGACGCTCAAGGGCATCGACCACCCGGTCGAGGTCGTCTCCGTCGACTGGCGCTAGCGACACGCTGAGGCCGGGCGCCCGAGGAAGCGAAGCGCCCCACGGCAGAGGCCGACGGCGGCGCGGCGCTGGTAGGCGGCCGTCGCCAGGAGACGGTCCTCCGCCCTGTTCGTCATGAAGCCCATCTCGACGAGGATGACCGGGACGTCGGCCCAGTTGAAGCCCGTGAAGTCGGAGCGCTCGTGGAGGCCGCGGTCCGGGAAGCCGAGCGCGCGGACGAGCTGCGCCTGCACGAGCCGCGCCGCGCGTTTGCTCGCCCGGTAGACGTCGTCCGTCCAGCCCCGGCGGAGCGCCGGGTACAGCGTGTGCGTGCCGCGGGCGCTCGGATCGGACAGGCCGTCGGCGTGGATCCGAAGGAAGAGATCGGCTCTCGCGCGATTCGCGATTCGGGCGCGGGCGATGTTGCCCATGCTCCTCCCCGCGTTCGTCTTCCGTGTCATGACGACGCCTATGCCCGCACGCTCGAGCAGCGGTCGCAGCCGGAGGGCGACCCGGAGATTCAGCTGGGCCTCCGTGAGCCCGGAGACGACGCCTCGCGTGCCACCGCCGTCCTTGATCTTTCGGGTCGAGGACGCAGGCCCGATCGGCTCGGTTGCGGAGTTCGCGCGCAGGTCGTGACCCGGGTCGATCACGACGACCGGTTGCCGGGCAGCCTGCGCCGCAGGCAGCAGCTGCAGAAGCAGCGCGGCGGCGCTGCCGGCGAGGAGGCGCCTCACGGTCAGAGCAGGAGGAACGAGACGGCGACGAACTGCGTCACGGCAGCGAGGACGACGAGAGCGTGGAAGACCTCGTGGAAGCCGAACGTGGCGGGGAACGGATCCGGCCAGTGCGTCGCGTAGGCGACCGCACCGAGCGTGTACAGCACGCCTCCCGCGACGACGAGCACCGCTGACGCGACGTCGAGCTCCGTGAAGACCTGCGGCGCTGCGATCACCCCGACCCAGCCGACGAGGAGGTAGACGGGCGCGGTCACCCACTTCGGCGCGTCGATCCAGCTGACGTTCAGCACGACCCCGAGCGCCGCGCCGCCCCACACACACGCCAGCACGATCGCGGGGACGACACCGGTGAAGGCAAGGAGCGCGAACGGCGTGTACGTCCCCGCGATGAAGAGGAAGATCATCGAGTGGTCGACACGGCGCGCCCAGGCGCGCGCCCGGCGCGACCGCCACGGCGCGCGGTGGTAGAGGGCGCTCGCTCCGAACATCGCCGCAAGAGCGAGGGCGTAGACGGCGCCCGCGAAGCGGGCGCGCGTCCCCTCGGCGAGCGCGACGAGCGTGACCCCGGCGGCAAGAGCCGCATAGAAGGCGTACACGTGGAAGAGGCCGCGAAGACGAGGTCTCGGTGGAAGCTCGAGGGTCACCGTCAGATACTGCCGTATCACTCGGCGAGGCGGCTGAGGCGTCTGAGCTCCTGCACGGGGCCGAGCCGTACCGCCCGCCGTCGGTCCGAGGCGCTCAGCTCGAGTGCGAAGCGATACTTCCTCCCGGGGTCGTAGATCGGACAGGGATCGCTACGGCACGGCTTCATCGAGAGCTTGCGCACGCGCTTGCCCCTCGAGTCGAAGAAGGCGATCGTCAGCGGGACGAGGGTGTTCTTCATCCAGAAGCCTCCGCTCGTGGCCCGTGGGAAGACGAAGAGCATCCCGTCCCTGGGCGCCCTTCGGCGATACATGAGCCCGCGCGCCCGGCGTGCCGCAGTGAGAGCGAGCTCGGGACGGAAGGGCACGCCGTCGAGCCGCAGCTTCGTCGCGGACGGGCACGCCTCGGTCACGCTCGCCGCCGGAGCGACCGTCACGGTGCTGAGCGCCGCGAGACCGACGACGAGTGCGAGACGCCAGCGGTGCACGGTCAGACGATAGGCAAACGATGTGTGCCGAATGTGTGCCGCCGAGCGCCGTGGAAGGCGAGTTTCGCTCGTACGTCGTCGTTCCGCTACGCGGTCACCGTGACGGCGATGCGCTGGACCGCGTTGTTCATGTACCCACCCACGTTCCACGGTGCTTCGAGCGGCTGGACGTTGCCCGCGCCGTCCGTCGCCCGGCAGCAGACCTCGTACTCCCCCCGGGTCGCGCTCCACGTGAACCGCCAGCCACGCCACGACCAGCGGCCGAGCGAGCCCGGGTCGAGCGTCGCGTCGGCCCACGTCTCGCCGCCGTCGGTCGAGACCTCGACGGCCGCGATCTCCGCCTCTCCCGACCAGGCCCGACCCTCGAGCTCGCACTCGCCGGCCGGGACGACCCTCGCACGGGTCAGGAACTCGGGAATCCCGGGAGGGACCATCAACGCGCGTACCTGGATCCGCGAGACGGGCTCGCCGACGTCGTCCTCCTGCTGGCGCAGACGGTACGAGTGCCGGTGCTGGTACCCGTCGAAGGGGGAGTCGAGAACGGTGATGCGCGCCAGCCACTTGACGCTCGTCATGCCGTACCACCCGGGCACGAGGAGCCTGAGCGGGAATCCGTGCTGCGGCGGCAGCGGCGCACCGTTCACCTCGTACGCGAGCAGCACGTCCTCCCGGAGCGCCTCCGCCAGCGGGAGGCTGCGAGCGTACGACTGCTCCTCGCCGCCCTCGACCCCGCGATCGAGCCCGGTGAAGAGCACCTCGACGGCACCTTCGCGAACGCCCGCCTCCTCGAGGAGTTGCGCGAGTGCCGTGCCCCGCCAGCGCGCGTTGCCGACCGCCTCGAGCAGCCACGGCTGGCTGACGACGTGCGGCTCCACGTGCACGCGGCCGTTCCCGGCGCACTCCATCGTCGAGACCAACTCCGTTCCGGGCCGAGCGCGCAGGTCGTCGAGTGAGAGCGAGAGCGGCCGCTCCACGAGGCCGTCGACCTCGAGCCGCCAGGACGCGCCATCGACCGCAGGTATGTCGTAGTGCGTCAGCAGGTAGTGGAGCCCGACCGGTGTGACGGCGAAGCGCAGCGCCTCGAGCGGCATCCCGTGATTGCGCGTGGCGAGCTGCAGCTCCTCGAGGCTGATCGCGTCGGTCACAGCGCGAGCGTATCGCGCCGCGCTACGACGGGAGGGCGCTCACCGCTCGTGCCGTGACGAGCACGACGAGGACGAGGGACAGAACCGCCTCGGTTCCCATCAGCACCTTCGCCTTGACCGAGAGCGGCATTTCGTCGCTGGGGCTGAAGGCGCTCGAGTTGGTGACCGAGAGGTAGAGGTAGTCCCAGACCCGCGGGTGCCAGCCGTCGGGCGCCAGGTCCGGGTTCACGTCCTGGGGGAACCGGAAGTCCGGCGTCACCCGGTCCTTCCTCGCGCGCTCGCTCGGCCCGCCGTCGTCGAGCTCCCAGAACCACAGGCCGAACACGATGGTGTTCGTCAGCCAGATCACGGCCGTCGTCATGAGGAGCTGCCCTCCGCTCAGGTCGCTGCCTCCCGCCGTGACGAGAGCCGAGACGAGAACGGCGACGCCGATCAGGTTTCCGCCGACGATGACCCCGGAGAGGACGAGGGCGGCACCGCGCGTGCTCGCGAACCCGACCTTGCGAGCACCCAGCCAGAGATCGACGCACAGGAGGAACGCCGGCAGCGCCAGCACGATCCAGATCCACCACCGGACCTGCCCGATGACCTCCCACTCCTCCGCCCAGCTGACGAGTGCGAGGGAGATCAGCGCGATGGGAACGACGACGACGAGCGGCGCGGCCTCTCTTCGCGCCTCGTACCGTTCGGCGAGCTCATCGTTACGCCTGGGCATGGCTGTTGCGGGTTCTATCGAACGGCACGGCAGCCGGTCGACCCTGTCGAAGCGGATCGTCCTCCCGCCGAATCGTCGTAGGATCGCATCCGTGGAGCGCAGGGAGCTCGGGCGCAGCGGGATCGCCGTCTCGCGCCTCATCCTCGGCTGTGGGAACTTCGGCGGCGTCGGGTCCGCGCCCGCGTTCTTCGGGCAAGGCATACCGAAGGACGAGGCCTTCGGGATCATGGACGCCGCGTGGGAGCTCGGCCTGACGACCTTCGACACGGCCGATGCGTACGGTGGCGGCCGCAGCGAGACGTGGATCGGCGAATGGCTCGCCGGGAAGGACGCGTCGGTACGCGACGCGATCGTCATCGAGACGAAGACGTTCAACCCGATGCAGGAAGGGGGCGACCGCGGCCTCGGGCGCGCGCGCATCCTCCGCCAGATCGACACGAGCCTGCGGCGACTGGGGGTCGAGCGCGTGGCGCTGTACATGGCGCACGCGTACGACCCGGACGTCCCGCAGGAGGAGACGCTCGTCGCCTTCGACGAGCTCGTCCGCGCCGGCAAGGTCGGCGCCGTGGGTGCTTCCAACTTCACTGCCGAGCAGCTTGCGGAGGCAGTCGAGCTCTCGGAGCTCGAGGCGATGACCCGCTACGAATGGGTGCAGAACTCGTTCTCTCTCCTCGACCGCGACGACGCGGAGGCCGTCTTTCCCCTCTGCCGCGAGCACGGCCTCGGGTACGAGGCGTTCGGGCCGCTCGCGGGGGGCTGGCTCAGCGGCAGGTACCGGCGCGGCGAGCCGTACCCGGAGGGCTCCCGGATGACCCAACGGCCGGAGTCGTACCTGCGCTATGCGACGGACCGCGTTTTCGACGCCCTGGAGGAGCTCGAGCGGCAGGCGCTCGCGCGAGGCGTCTCCATGGCCGGCCTCGCGACCGCGTGGCTCCTCCGAGTGCCCGAGCTCACCGCCGTCGTCGTCGGACCAGCGCGCGTCGAGCATCTCGGGCCGGTGCGCGAGGCGCTCTCGCTCGAGCTCACGTCGGCCGACCATGCACATCTGCGAGGCTTGTTCGCGTGACCCGTCGAGCCGCCTGCCCGTCCCGGCGATGAGCGTGCTCGTCCTCTCCGAGCACGACGTCCGGAGCCTCCTCGACATGGAGTCGTGCATCGAGGCGATGACCGAGGTGCTCGCGTCGCTCGCACGAGGGGAGCTCTTCCTGCCGCTTCGCTTCGTGACGCGCCCTCCGGACGCGGCCGGCTTCCTCGGGCTGATGCCCGCGCATCGCGCCGGAGCCGCTTCGGCGTACGCGCTCAAGGAGATCGTCATCACGCCCCGTAATCCGCAGCGCGGCCTCGACGCCCACCAGGGCGCGATCCTCCTCCACGACGGCGACACCGGACAGCTCGTCGCCGTGCTGAACGCGTCGCCGGTGACCGAGATCCGCACCGCGGCAGCGTCCGCAGTCGCGACGCGCGCGCTTGCCCGCAGCGACGCCGAGCGCGTGGCCGTTCTCGGCGCGGGT
>JBOHBD010000228.1:0-2353 GCA_050698195.1 Gaiellaceae bacterium | reverse complement strand
CCCCAGGGCCGGGTAGAAGCGGAGCGCGTCGTGGGCGAGGTCGTTGAGCTCGCCGAGCGCCTCGACCCCCGCGTAGCCGGCGCCGACGAAGACGAATCCGAGCTCCTCGGCCGCCTCGGGATCGATCGACGCGCGTTCGAGCTGCTGGAGGACGCGGTTGCGAAGCGCGATCGCGTCGGCGAGGTCCTTGAAGCCGAGACCGTGCTGCGCGAGCCCCGGGACGGGAAGCACCCGCGTCACCGCTCCGACGGCGACCACGAGCCGCTCGTAGCGGATCGCCAGCGACCCCGTGAGCGTCTCGGCGTGCACGACTCTGTCCTCCCCGTCGCGGCCCGTCGCGCGACCCAGGAGGAGCTCGGCGTGTGGACACATGCGGCGGAGCGGCACCACGACGTGGCGCGGCTCGAGCGTGCCGGCCGCGGCCTGTGGGAGGAGCGGGGTGTAGAGCATGTAGTTCTCGGGAGAGAGCACGGTCGCGCCACGCTTCCCGACCAGCCGGGCGACGTAGCTCCCGGCGAACCCCCCACCGAGGATGAGCGTCCCTCCACGTGCCTCCCGACTCGCCACGCGTCATGCTTACCACGGTGGCGACGACGCAGGTGTCGGTGATCGGAAGTGGCGCGAAGTGGGAGGCTCTCGCCGAGGAGATCGGCCGGCTGCTCGCGGAGCGGGGCTGCACGGTCGTGACGGGAGGGCTCGGCGAGGTGATGGCGGCCGCGCATCGAGGCGCGAAGGCAGCCGGAGGGACGACGATCGCAATCCTCCCGGGGGAGAGCCGAGACGACGCCAATCCGTGGGCCGACCACGCGGTCGTCACCGGTGTCGGTCACGCACGCAACCTGGCCGTCGTGGCCTCGGGAGACGCGGTGATCGCGGTGGGCGGTGCCTGGGGGACGCTCGCCGAGATCGCCTTCGCGCGGATCCTGGGGCGGCCTGTCGTCGCGCTCGAGGGAGCACCTGCGGTCGAGGGGATCGAGACCGCGGCGAACGCCGCGGAAGCGGTCGAGACCGCCCTACGACACCTCGAGTAGCCGGCGCTCGAGGTAGCGGCTCTCGGCGTCGTTCGCGGTCAGCTCGAGCGCGCGACGGTACGACTTGGCCGCCTCGTCTCGCCGGTCGAGACGGCGCAGGAGATCGGCGCGGGCGGCATGGAGGAGGTGGTACGCCTCCAGCCCCTCGAGGCCGTTCATCAGCGCGAGCCCCTCCTCGACCCGGCCGGCGAGGGCGATCGCGACCGCACGGTTCAGCTCGACGACGGGGGATGGGTCGAGCTGGGCGAGCCGGTCGTAGAGAGCGACGATCTCGCTCCACGGCCGATCTTCCGCGTGCGCCGCCGCGATCGCCGCCTGGAGGACGTACGGCCCGGGCTGCCTCAGCGCGACCGCGCGGTCGAGCATGCGGAGTCCCTCGGCGATGCGATCCGCATCCCAGAGCGAACGGTCCTGGTCCTCGAGCAGCACGAGCTCGCCGTCCGATCCCAGACGGGCGTCGCGGCGCGAGTCCTGGAGAAGCTGGAGTGCCAGCAACCCCAGCACCTCGGCCTCGTCGGGCATCAGCACCGCGAGGAGCTTCGCGAGCCTGATCGCCTCGTCACAGAGCTCTCCGCGTACGTGGTCGCGCCCGGTCGTGGCCGCGTACCCCTCGTTGAAGACGAGGTACAGGACTGCCAAGACCGACCGGAGGCGCTCGGGAAGCAGGTGGTCGGGAGGGACCCGGAACGGGATGCCCGCGGCCCGGACCTTCCGCTTTGCGCGAACGAGCCTCTGGGCCATCGTCGGCTCGGCGACGAGGAATGCGCGCGCGATCTCACCGGTCGTGAGCCCGCCGACCTCGCGCAAGGTCAGTGCCACCCGGCTGTCCGCGGCGAGAGCGGGGTGGCAGCACGTGAACACGAGGGCGAGTCGTTCGTCCGGTATAGCCGTCACGTCGTCCTCCGCGGCAGGAAGCGCCTCGAGCCGGGCCAGGAGCTCCGCCTTCTGTCGGAACACCCGCTCGCGCCGGATGCGGTCGATCGCGCGGTTCCTCGCCGTCGTGACGATCCAGGCGCCGGGCTTGCGGGGGACGCCGTCGTGCGGCCAGCGCTCGACGGCGGTCGCGAATGCGTCCTGCACGGCGTCCTCGGCAAGCTCGAGATCGCCGAGGACGCGCGTGAGGATCGCGACCGCATGTCCCCACTCCTCGCGAAAGACCTGCTCGATCGTCACTCCACGATCGGTCGGATCTCGATCGAGCCCTGGTCGGCGGCGGGAATGAGCGCCGCCAGCCGGATCGCCTCGTCGAGGTCGGGGAGCTCGATGCGGAAGATGCCGCCGACGATCTCCTTCGTCTCGGCGAAGGGCCCGTCCGTGACGAT
>JBOHBD010000227.1:0-2939 GCA_050698195.1 Gaiellaceae bacterium | reverse complement strand
ATCAGGGGCGTGTGCAGCATCGTCGGGACCTTCGAGATCACCTCGAACCCCAGGAACGCCGCGAGGACCAGAATCGTCAGCTCGATGACGAGCGGCAATTCCGTCATGCGGCGGCCTCCGGCCGGGTCACGCACGCACCCGCGGTGATCTCGTCCTCCCAGTCGAGTGCGAGCTCGCCGTTCGGCGCGAGGTGGAGGAGAAGGGCGGCGACGTTGCGCGAGTAGAGCTCGCTCGCGTGGAAGGCCATCAGCGAGGGGAGGTTCGTCGTCCCGACGACCGAGACGCCCCCGTGCTCGACGACCTCGCCGGGCGAGGTCAGCTCGCAGTTTCCACCCGTGTCGGCCGCGAGGTCGACGATGACCGAGCCGGGCCGCATGCGCTCGACCGCGGCTGCCGGGATCAGCTTGGGAGCAGGGCGCCCGGGGACGGCGGCGGTCGTGATCACGACGTCGAACTCGGGAATCCGCTCCTCGAGCGCGGCCTGCTGCTGCGCCTGCTGCTCGGGCGTCAGCTCTGTCGCGTAGCCGCCTTCCGTCTCCTCCGCCCGCAGCCCGAGCTCGAGGAAGGACGCGCCCAGGCTCTCGACCTGCTCCTTCACCGCCGGGCGGACGTCGAAGGCGGAAACGACGGCGCCCAGCCGGCGCGCAGTGGCGATCGCCTGTAGCCCCGCGACCCCCGCTCCGACGACGAGAGCGCGAACAGGGGCGATCGTGCCCGCAGCCGTCATCAGCATCGGGAAGAGCTTCGGCACCCGGTCGGCGGCGAGGAGCACCGCCTTGTAGCCCGAGATAGTCGCCTGCGACGAAAGCGCGTCCATCGGCTGAGCACGGGTAATGCGTGGAATCGACTCCATCGCGAAGGCGATCACGCCTCGCTCGCGCAGACGGCTGATCCCGGCGGCGTCGGTGAGCGGCTGCAGGAAGCCGATGAGCACCGTGCCGGACTGGAGTGCACCCACCTCCTCGACAGAGGGTGCCGCCACCCGGACGACTCCGTCGGCGCCGGCGACGAGGTCGCCCCCATGAACCAGGTCGGCCCCCGCCCGGGAGTAGCTCTCGTCAGGGAAGCCTGCAGCGGCTCCTGCACCCAGCTCGACCCTGATCTCGAAGCCGGCTTCGCGGAGCTTGGAGACCGTCTCGGGAACAAGCGCCACGCGGCGCTCGCCGGGGGTCGTCTCCCTCGGAACCGCGACTCGCATGCGGGACGGACTCTATGCGGAGGCGCGGCGAGCCGGTCGTGCAAGCGCCGCGCTGCCAGGCGTCTTTCGGCGTCTGGCTGCGGCCAGACGCCGCATCACAGCGACGCCCAGATCTCGAGCTTCGTCCGCGTCCGGCGCATCACCTCGTCCGTGAAGCCGGTCGTCCCCTCGTGGCCTCCGAGATCGGCGGTACGCACGCCTTCGGCGACGGCCTCGAGGCACGCCTCTCGGATCGCTCTACCGGCCTCCTGGCACCTCTCGTCCTCGGCGTGTGAGAGGAGCGCTGCGCCGGCAAGGATCATGGCCATCGGGTTCGCGACGTTCTTGCCCTCGAGCGCGGGCGCCGTGCCGTGCGCGGCCTCCGCCATCAGCGCGCTCGGCACGTAGTCCTCGCCGAAGGCGACGAGGAGCGACTCCGAGCCCGCGATCGATCCGAAGAGCGGAAGGACGAGGTCGGAGAGGATGTCGCCGTCGCGGTTCAGGGCCGGAATGACCATCGGCGCGCCGCTCGAGGAGATGAGCAGCGCGAACGTCGCGTCGATCAATTGCGGCTCGTACGGAATCTCGGGATGTCGTGCCGCTGCCTCGTCCATCTCCTCCTTGAGCATGCCCTCGTAGACGGGGCTGACGGTGTACTTGGGACCGCCGAAGACCTTCGCATCCATCCGTTCGGCCTGCCGGAACGCGAACTCGGCCACCGCGTGGCAGATGTGGCGCTCGATCCGCTCCGTACGGTACGCGACCTCGCCGTCGCCCTCGCCCTCGCGCCACTCCTTCGCCCCGTACGCGTCACCGACGGCCATGCGCACGACGGAGATGGGCGAGTGCACTCCGCCGAGCGGAACGATCCCGGGAATTCGCCGCCCGGTCCTGACGATGACCTTGCCGCCGATCTCCTCTCGCAGGATTCGGTTCGGGGAACCCACGTCGCCGGCCGTGTCCGGGGTGATCGTGGCCGCCTTGAGGCCGTATCCGTGCTCCTTGATCGCGACCGCCGCCTCGTGGACGACGAGGTTCGCCGTCGCACGGCGGTTCTCGAGCGAGAGATCGAAGCGCGGGAAGTCGAGCTCGATTCCCGTGACCTCGGACGAGAGGACGCGAAGAGCCTCCTCGAGTAGCTCCTGTCCCGTCTGGTCGCCTTCGAGTACGGCGATCGTGCGCACGCAAAGATACTATGCGAGAGAAAAGGCGCGAGTCATTGCTCTTGCATTTGCCGAGCTGCTTTCCTAGTGTTGCCTGACTCCCCCGGATGACTAAGGAGGAATAAAGTGGCGAGAAAGACGATCCTCGTGTGTGACAACTGCGGCAAGGAGGTCGCAGAAGGCAAGGGCGCCGTCATGCGCCTCAATTACACGGACGCTCGACGCGGCTCGAAGCAGGCCGATCTTTGCGACAACTGCGCGGGCGGCATGCCCGGTCATGGGGTCGCACGGCGAGGGCGGAGGCCCAAGGCGGTCGCGTAACACCCATTTCGCGCTCTTTGCGCAGAGGCTCCCCTCTGCGTACGAAATCGCGTCGGAGGCCGGGACTACGATGGACAGATGGGCCTCTCGCTCGTCGTCGGGCCGGCGCGCGCCGGTAAGGTCGCCTTGCTCCTCGAGCGCTTCCTCGAGGTGCTCGACCGCGACCCGTGGCTCGTCGTCCCGAACCGGGCGGATGTCGAGCGGGTCGAACGGGATCTGCTTCGGCGCCGGTCTGCCTTGCTCGCTGGGCGCATCGGCACGTTCGACGACCTCTTCGA
>JBOHBD010000226.1:0-2303 GCA_050698195.1 Gaiellaceae bacterium | reverse complement strand
CTTCACGCGCCGGACGGTGGGGCTCCCGGGCGGGACCACCGAGAGCGACGTCGGCACGCGCGGGCCGCCGCCGGCGGCAGGCATGCACCCGACGTACGGCTTGAAGGTCGGCGACCGAGGGGACTCGCCGACGTACGAGCCGGTGAAGACGGCCGACCGCGACGTCGTGATCCCAGGGTTCACCGGGCTTCCGAGCCTCCCCGAGAAGCTGACGTCGATCGCGCGCTCGCTGAGCTCGGCGTCCAGACCGCCCACGACGTAGCGGGGTGGACACGTGAGCTGAAAGTCGACGCCCGGCCGGGGAGCCCCTTCGCCAACCGGCACGACGACCCACGGCCCGGCGATCGGGATGCACACCTGGAGGCCGTCGCACTCCCTCGCCCCTTCCGCCTGCGTCGCGACCGCGAGGGCGGCGGCGAAGATCACGGCGAGGACGATCGTCAGACCGAGGCGCGTCACGGCACCCTCCGGAAGAGGAATGCCGAGAGCGCCCCGCCGACGAGCATCAACGCTGCGGCTCCCGCGGCGAAGACGTCCGTCACCTCCCGAAGCTCCTTCCGCTCGCCCAGCCTCGAGCCGAGGTCCTCGTAGACCTTGCGCAAGCCCTCGTCGTCCACCGCTCTGAAGAACTCGCCACCGGTGGCCGCGGCGAGCGCTTCGAGGGTCTCCGGGCTCGGCGGCACGCGGATGATGCGACGGAAGCCGCCCGTCAGGTTTTCAACGACGACGCCGTTCGGCGTCCCGACCAGCACCGTGTAGACGGGAATGCCGCGCTCCTTCGCCTCCGCCGCGGCATCTGCCGGCTCCACGCGACCGCCGTCTCGCGCGCCGTCCGAGATGAGCAAGATCGCCCGCGGCGGCACCGTGCCGTCACTCGCGCGCTGGCGCTGTCCCAGGCGTACGGAGAGCGAGACCGCGTCCCCGATGGCAGTCCCCTCGCCCGGCCCGAGCGAGTCGAGCGCGGCCTCGACGAGTGCCCGATCCTCGGTCGGCGGCACGCCGACGGCGGCGCGTGTGGCGAACGAGACGACCCCGACCCGGAACTTCTCGGGCACCTCGGCGAGGAAGGCCTTGGCGGCGGCGACAGCGGCATCGGCGCGCGTTGGCTCGACGTCCGTCGCCTTCATCGACCTCGAGACGTCGATCGCGAGGATCACCGTCGCCTCCTCGCGCGGCACGCTGACCGTCGCATGCGGCCGCGCGACGCCCACGATCATCGCTCCGAGCGCGACGAGCAGCAGGGCGAGCGGCAGGTAGCGCAGTCTCCCGGGAGCGCGATCGACGAGGTTGGGCAGGAGATCCGGGTTCCCGAACGCGGCCTGGGACCGCTCGCGCCGTCGCTCGAGCCAGAGGTACGGCACGACGAGCAGCGGGAGGACGACGAGGCCGACCAGCACGATGGGCCACGTGAAGCTCACGACCGCCTCCGACGCAGGAAGACGACGAGCGTTCGAAGCCAATCCCCGGAGGTCGAGAGCACGACGTGGCGCGCGCCGACTGAGGCGAGCGCCCGCGCCACCTGCACCCGCTCCGCGCTTGCCGCGACCGCGAAGCGCTCGCGCAGCCGTCGGCTACGCGTATCCACGCGCAGCTGACGACCCGTCTCCGGATCGACGAGCCAGAGGAGGCCGACGTTCGAGAGCTCCTGCTCGCGTGGATCCCGGATCTCGACGGCGACGACGTCGTGGCGGCCGCCGAGCTCGAGCAACGGCCCCCGCCAGTCCCGCGCGCCGCGGAAGTCGGACACGACCACCACCAGCGACCGCTGCCGCGCGAGAGCTCCCGTGTGAGCGATCGCCGCACCCAATGAGGTCCCGTCCCTCGCGCTCCCCTCCGGCTCCTCGCGAAGCGCGGAGAGGAGGCCGACGAGGCCTACCCGCCCTTGCTTCGGTGGGAGCGCCCGCGGCTCCGCTCCGCCGAAGGTGACGATGCCGAGCCGATTTCCGCGCCGGGTCGCGAGATGCCCGAACGCGATCGCCACACCTTCCGCGACATCGGCCTTGCGGCGGTCGGCCGTCCCGAACTCCATCGAGGGCGAGGCGTCGAGCACGAGCCACGTGACGAGGACGCGCTCGGCGAGATCCACGCGCACGTGGGGCTCGTTCGTCCTCGCTGTGACGTTCCAGTCGATCCTCCGGACGTCGTCACCGGCGACGTAGGGCCGCACCATCGCGAGCTCCGACCCGGTTCCGAGCAGGTTCGAGCGGAAGTCGCCCGCGAGCAATCCCTCCATCCGCCGTGCGATCGAGACATCGAGGGCACGCAGCAGCCCTTCCGGCATCGCGCCCGGGCCTGGGCGCGCG
>JBOHBD010000225.1:0-3845 GCA_050698195.1 Gaiellaceae bacterium | reverse complement strand
CCCGGAGGCTGTGGGCCGAGGTGATGCGCGACCGCTTCGGCGCGAAGGACGAACGCTCGTGGAAGCTCCGCTTCCACACGCAGACCGCCGGCGTCTCGCTCACCGCGCAGCAGCCGGAGGTCAACATCGTGCGCACGGCGCTCGAGGGGCTCGCCGCCGTGCTCGGTGGGACGCAGAGCCTGCACACGAACTCGTTCGACGAGGCGCTCGCCCTGCCGACCGAGCAGGCCGCCCGCCTTGCGCTGCGGACGCAGCAGGTCATCGCCCACGAGTCGGGGGTCGTGAACACGATCGACCCGCTCGGCGGGGCGTACTACGTCGAGGAGCTGACGTCGACTCTCGAGGCTCAGGCGTACGAGTACTTCGACCGAATCGAGAAGCTCGGCGGCGTGATCCCGGCGATCAAGGACAACTTCTTCCAGCGCGAGATTGCGGAGGCGTCGTTCCGCTACCAGGCCGAGGTCGAGTCGGGCAAGCGTGTCGTCGTCGGCGTCAACCGCTACATCCACGAGGACGCAAACCCGATCCCGCTGCTCAAGATCGACCCCGCGCTCGAGGAGAAGCAGATCCTGCGGCTCGCCGCCATTCGGGCAACGCGCGACTCGGGCGCAGTCGACGTGCGGCTCGGCGCACTTCGTGAAGGGGCGGCGAAGGAGGGCGTGAACCTGATGCCGCTGATCGTCGAAGCGGCCCGCGACTACGCAACGCTCGGCGAGATGTGCGAGGCATTGCGGGACGTCTGGGGCACCTGGCGCGAGACTCCCGTGTTCTAGCCGGCCTCGCGTAAGGCCGCGTTCCTACCGGCCGGTGATCGTGATCGGTAGGAGCACGGCTCCCGAAACGTCAGCACGGACCTCGTGAACGGTGAGATCGGCGCCGTCGTGGTAGATGAGCCGAGGTGGGTACAAGTCGCCGATCCCGCGGAAGGGACTTGCGCGTATCACGACCGGCCAGGGCTCGAGCTCCCAACCGACGATGAGGTCAGGCACCTCGACTACGCCTTGGTCAAAGGCGGGCGTGTCTGCGCACGGGAAGTACGGAGCTGTCGCCGGTTCGAGAAGGGTTCGAACGCCGTCTCGCTGCACCGCAGCCGCGAGCGTGCTGTTGCCAGAGGAGGAGTCGACGCCGGGCACGATGCTAACGGAGTCGGCGAGGCCGCAACCGTCGGACCCCGCGATTGCAGCGAGGTTCTGTCGTGGCAGCGTCCAGTCTGCCGCGATCGTGTCCGCCACCATCACTGCACCGGTCAGTGCGACCAACGCCGCCGATGCCGCCGGAACCGACCATGCGGCGACGACCCACGGGGTGTTCGAGCCGGCCGTTGAACGGGCACGGCGTGCCCGGCGATGGGCAACGAGGGCTCCGCCCAGAGCGAGTGCGGCGACGAGTAGCCAGGGTCTGGGGTCGAAGACGTCGAGTCCGAGAACCGTCGGGTCCAGCCACGTCCTCGTCCCGAGGTCGAGCGGGTTCCAGAAGCCGTCAGCGGAAAGCGACGTTACGAAAGCCAGCGTGACGAGTCCGATTGCGAGCACGGGTCTCACCGGCAGTCGTCGCGGGGCGGCTTCGTCGCGGAACCGGGCACATTCGGCAGCCGCGGCGACCGCTCCGAGTACGGCCAACGCCCCGAAATGAAACGCGTTCTTGCTCGGGTCGAAGACCAGGAGCATGAGCGCCAGCGTGAGGCTTTGAGCCGGGAGAGCGAGCAGGGGCGGCTCGCTCGCCTTACGGCGTCTCGTCAGGTAGGCGACCACGACGAGCAACAGGACCGCGACGCTCGCGAGCCGGATCGGCGTGGCCCACCACGAGACGTCCACCAGTTTCACGTAGCGGGCGACTTCGAGCCACCACGGCGTCTCCGCATATGTCTGGGTCGCGCCGAGCAGCTCCCGATTCGACGACCACGTCTCGATGTCGGAGTCCAGGAACACGAGGACGACCCCGACCGCCATTGCGCTGAGGGCGGCGCTGGTGACGGCCACTGCCCGATCCCGGCTGCCTCGAAGCCAGCCCAGAATCCACGGGGAGACGACCATCAACGGCGCAAGCGCGGCGACACCCTCGGGATGAGCGGTGAGCGCAAGGGTTGCCGCGAGCAGTGCCAGCGCGAGTGGCCAGAGTCGGGGAGCCGACGCAAACGCGATCGCGCAGGCCAGGCAGATCCCGACGAGTAGAGAGACGAAGGGCTCCGGTCGTAACGTCATGTTCCACGCCGCCGCGCTCAGCACGAACACGGCGGCCAGTGTCCAACGGACGATGCTGGACTCGCTCTGAGCGACTGTCTGCCGGCAGCACCAGCGAGCGACTACCCAGCTGCCGAGAAGCGCGACGAGGGTTGGGAGACGCTGGAACGCGATGTCGTCGGTCCGCGACGTCACCCAGTGTTGTAGCCACTCGAGCCAGTAGTAGAGCGGCAGCGAAGCGCCGTAGGAGTCGAAGTAGTTCGTGAAGGTGCCGATGTCCGCGAAGGTTCGCTGCCGTACCCAGACGTAGCCGTCGTCGACATTGGCCGGGGAGAGCACGAGCCAGAGAACGAGAAAGAGGACGACCACCGCATCGGAGCGGTCGGCGGATCGGGCTGATCGCCCGAGCGATGCGCGGAGGCCTCGCGCAAGCTCACGCGGCTGCCCGAAGACGGAAAGAACAATGAGCAACGCCGCCACGGCGAGGAGCGCCGAGGCAGTTGCCGCAACGTTCTGCTTCGTCGTCGGTGTCGTCGCATACGTCGTCGTGGCGACTACGACTCCGAAGCCCGCCGTTCTGCGAAGGTCGAGCTCGCTGAAGAGCGCGGAGACGCTTGGCATCTGGCCCGGATACGACGTCCGCAGGGCGACGGTCCGATCGGGAAGCTCCAGCTCGCCATCCGTCACGCGAAGGCTGAACGGGCACGAGCCTCGACTCGGCGGCCACGGGACGGACGTCAACTGACGCGATCCGACGGCGATGTTCAAGCTGTCCCGACCGACGGTGACCTGGAGGCCGTCGACCGATCTCGGGTCCCGAGCTGTCGCCAGCACAGTCGAGGGCCTCCCGACACTGCCGAGCGTCACGAGTCGCTCGCACGGGATCGTCACGTCGATCGACTCGGGCACCCTGCTCACGAGTAGCAGCGGCGTGTACCACGTCTGCTCCGGCTGCACGGGGGTGATCTCGGGCGGCGGCCAGCTGTACCGGGCTCGCTCGTGCACCGCAGGCCCGACGGCGGCGACGACAGCCGCGACGAGTGCGGCCAGCGCGAGCGCCGGGGTGGCGTACCACCGCTTCATACTCCGATTCTCCGTCGAGTGGGTACCTCAGACGTCGATCTCGAGACCGTCGTACGCGAGCTCGTACCCCTCGGGATCCGGCAGCTCGCAGGGTCGATGAGTGACGAGGAGCCGCTTCGCGCCCGACGCCTCGAAGGCCGCGACGGCCTCGTCGAGCGAGAGATGACCCCGCGGCTCGCCGTCGAGCTCGCCTGCGAGAAGCGTCGCCTCGCAGACGAAGAGATCGGCGTCCTTCGCGGCTCGTACGAGCTCCTCGGAGGGCGCGGAGTCGCCGGAGTACGCGAGCACTCTGCCCTCGGACTCGACCCGGAACGCGTACGTCTCGAGCGTGTAGTGCGGGACGCGCGTCGCCGTCACCGCGAGGTCGCCGATGGCGAAGGGGATCCCGGGCACGTACTCGCTCATGTGGAACGTGCGCTCGAACATGTCGGGAAACCCGAGGCGGGCGCCGATGTCCTCGAGGCGCTCGCGTCCGTGGGGTGGGACGAGTAGAGCCGGGTGCTTCTCCCGCCCGTCGTTCCGGTACATGGTCCCCCAGACCCAGGGGACGAGATCTCCCCAGTGGTCGAGGTGGAAGTGCGT
>JBOHBD010000224.1:0-6079 GCA_050698195.1 Gaiellaceae bacterium | reverse complement strand
CGCTCCTTGCGGCTCCGGACGACCGCAGGTCCGACGGCGCCCACCTGGGAGTTGGTGTCGGCACGATCCTGAACTCCGAGACTGGCGAACGCACTCGCGCACCGACGGAAAAAGACCTGGAAATCGCCATTTTCTGGGAGATCTCGAAACCGTTAGAGGTACAAGCCTCTCGAAGGTTCAAATCCCTCCCCCTCGGCTCGCTGGAGGACCGAGAGGGCCGCTCGCGCGGCCCTCTCGCGTCGATTTCAGAACGGCAGGATCTGCTTCACGACCGCCGGGAGCTCGATCCGGAGGGCGAAGAACTCGTCCTCGCCAACCATGGTCGGGGTGACGATGCCGGAGATCTCGACCCTGGCCTCGAGCCCATCGGCCTTCCACTCGGCCTCGCGGATCTCGGAGTCCTTGCCCTCCTCGAGCACGTCCTGGACGCCGAAGCCGGCGAAGCCGCCGCCACCGTCGACCTCGAAGACGAGCTCGACGTCGACCTTGAACGCGACGACCCCCTCCTTGTCGCTCCAGACGGCGTGCGCCTTCGCCTCGAGGACCTTCACGACGGCCGGCAGCTCCTCCTCCGGCTTCAGCTCGAAGCTGAGCACGCCGTCCACGACCTGGCCGCTCAGGATCCAGCACGGAACGACGCCCTGGTTGGGCGGCGGCACCGGATCGTCGCCGATCTGCGCTCCCGCCCCGCCGGTCAAGGCGAGCAGGCCCGCAGCCAGGGCCAGGGCGAGAACGGATCCGAGTCGCTTCCACATCGCGAACCTCCTCTGTCTACTTGCACGTGTCCACGTGCTCGGGGCAGAGCGGGTACCAGTCGAGCTGCCATCGGTGCCTCGCGCCGCCTCCGATCTCCCGCTGCTCGCCGAAGGGCAGCACGGGCAGGTCGGCGTGCACGTGGACCACGCCCTCTCCGCCTATGGGCGACTCGTCGACGACGTCGCAGGTCCGTGTCCCGCCAGCGGGAATCGGCAGCGCCCGGCAGTCCCCGCGGAACCCCGCCGTGGGCGGGGGCTGCTCCCGGCCTTCGAGGTCGAAGGCGAACACCGACACGCGCGCGGTCTCGGCATTCGGGTTGTAGACCATGACCATGGACTCGCGGCGGGACTCGCCGTCGCGGTGGCGGATCGACAGGCCCGACCAGTCGGTGGCCGGACCTTTCGCCTGTGCCTGCGCCACGCAGACGATGATTCCGAGCGGCCCGATCCCCGCAACGACCTGGCCCGGCGGGCACGACTGGTCGCTCTTCGCGAACTCGGACGGCTCGAGCGGGGCGAGACAGCCCCAGCCGCCTCCTCCGTATGCGATCGAGTCGCCCGCCCCGCAGTCCTGCGGCAGCCGGTACGTCGGCTCGATCGCCAGCGTCGCCGGGCCGCTCTTCGCCCCGCCCGCGATGCCGCCGCTCCCGGCGACCTCCGTGACGTCGCCCGAGCTCAGGCTCGCCGGTGCGTCGTCGTCTTCGCATTGGACGACGGCGTCCGCGCGGAAGCCGTAGAACGTCCCGTCCACGGCCGAGAGGCAGCCGTTGTAGGTGGGCAGAGGTGCCGGCTCCTGCACCTGCGCGGCGACCTCGAGGCTTCCCCAGGCGGCGATTCCCGCAACGGCGATCACGACGATCGTGATCGCGGGCATGCGCGTCTTCCTCCTCATCCCGCTCTCCTTTCGGTCACTGCCCGCCGCCGTTCGCCGCAGGCACCTCGACCTGGACCTTCACGGGGGGCGTGTCGAGATCCGGGCTCTCGATCACGAGCGTCGCCTCTCCCTTGGAGACGCTGGCTGTTCCACCGCCTCGCACCGAGACCTCGACGGCGGCGGGCGTCGATCCGGACGTGCTGCTCAGCTCGAGCCACGGCTGATCTGCTCGGGCGACCCAGCGCACGCTTCCCTGGTTCCGCTCCCCGATCATCAGCAACGCCCGTCCCAGCCCGTGCAAGGGAGTCAGCAGGATCTCCCCCGGCCCGGCAACGAGCTCGTCCGGAAGCTTCGGTAGGTCGTCCACGTCGCCGACCACCTCGATCTGGACCTCGACCGACGCCGTTCCGTCCTGCGCGCCGCTCCCGTCGTCGGCGACGACCTGGATCACGTGCGTGCCTTCGCTGAGCGACGCGATGGTCAGCTGGCGACCGCTGCCCAGCTCGCCGTCGAGACTCGAAGACCAGCGGAGGCTCTGGCCGCGGAGACTGCCGACGTCCGAGTCGTAGCCGGCGGCTTCGAGGGCGACCGACCCGCCCTTGACGAAGACGTCCCCGTCATTCGGGGAAGTGATACCGACCTCGGGCGGATGGTTTACGACGCGAGCCGGCGCCGCGGTCTCCGCGATCGTCGTGTTGACTCCGTCGCTGGCCCAGACCCGGAAGCGGGCGGCGTCGCCGCTGGGCAGATTCTCAAAGGGGACCTCGATGCTCGTGTCGGTCGTCGGCAGCGCGACGCTGCGCCAGGGCTTGTCGTCGGCCGCGCGGTACTGGACGACGAACGTGAGGGCATCGCCGTCCGGATCCGTCGCCTCCCAGCTGACCTGCACGGACTTCCCGTCGAGCGTTTCCTGGCCCTTCGGCGAGACGAGCTCGATCTCCGGAGCCGACGCACCCGGGCGCAGCGAAGCGAGTACGTCGCCACCAGGTGGTCCCTCGAGATCGACCTGCAGCGTCCCCTCGGCGAGAGCGACGAACTCGGACACGAAGAGCCTGCTGATCTCGCCACTCTCGGATGTCCCCGTCCAGGGCGCAGGCGGGCCCGACTGCTCACCGTGCGGAACAAATCGATGGCGCGCCAGCTCCACCCCATCTGGCCCGCGTTGGACGATCGCGTACGGCCCGGGCTCGGACTGGAGGGGCGGTCCGGGCGAGTCGACGACGAAGGCCGGCTCGAGCACCGCATCCTCCGCATTGGGATCGACTGCTCCAACGATCGAGAGCACCTTCAGATTGGGCGCAGGCCCGGGAATCGGGTCCGTGTCGGTCGAGGCCCGGCCCGAGGTCGAACCGAGGGTACGAGCCGAGATGCCGAGCGAAGCCGGATCCTGAAGGAACCGCATCAGCGCTTCGTAGGTGAGGTCGCTCATCCACTGTCGATCGCAGTAGGTCATGTTGTCCGTCCACAGTCGGTGCGAGTAGATGTCTCGGGTGCGTATGTCGAAGCCGTAAATCCGCTCCCGGACCGGGTTGGGAGGACTGATCAACCCGAACGGATAGGGGTACCGGTGACCGCCCGCAGCGCCGCAGAACTCTGCGTGTGGGCGTGCGTACGTGTGCGCGAGCTCGTGCCCGGTGTACCAGTCCCCGTAGCTCCCGTCCGTGTCCCAACCCCAGGTGCCGCCGCCAGTGGGCCCGGAGGCGATAGGACCGGGAATCCCTGCCGAGCAACCTCGCATGAAGCCGCCGGCGTCGGTGACCATCCCGACCGATCGCGCCTGGCTGAAGACCCTCGCCGACGTCGGCCCTCGCCGCGTGCCGAGCTCGAGCCCTTCGATTACCGCGATCGCCCGGTTGACCTCTCCGCAGTTCGGGCTCGTGAGGTTGCCGTCCGATGTCGAGGCGTCTCGAGACCACGTCCCGCCGACGAGGCGGAACTCCACGTCGCTGACGGGGTAGGCGCGGCGGAGCCAGTCGACCAGCTGATCTGCCTCGCTCGAAGGCGTCGAGAACGACATGCCGCCGACGCGGTATCCGAGGAGGTAGATCGCCAGCTCCGGATTGGGTACCGCCTCGAACGACACCGTTTCCGTACCCGTGTTGTTGGCGAGCTCCGTCTCGACAGGGCTGTCGTTGGCCGAGTTGACGACGCCGGTGAGCTCGATCGTCCCCCGGGTGAAGTGCGACGGGATCTCGAACAAGAACCCAGTCCCGTCCCAGTCCCTCGCGGGTGCAGGGCCTAGGGGCCGACTGGCCCAGACGAGCGCCTCCTCGCCGGAATTGAGAGGTCGGAGCATCGTGTCCCCGGGATGGCCCGGAACCCGTACGAACAGCCGCGCGGTCGGGTAATGGAAGCCCTCGCTCGCATGCGCGTAGAGGCGGACGAAGGTGCGTTTCCCCTCGACGAGCACGACGTCGTTCTGGAGATCTTGGACGCCTTGGGTGACCTCGAGTGCGTCGACGACGAGATCAGCACTCGGTTCTGCACCGCCTTTGAGGCCTTCGCCGGCGGCGACGGAGGTGACGTCGCTGGAGCCGAGGCCGAGCGTGCGATCGTCGGACTCGCAGCCGGGCTGTTGCTCCGCGCCAAATCCATAGAAGGTTCCGTCCTTCGCCGGCAGGCAGCCGGCATAGGTCGGGACGTCGACCTCTTGGCTGACGGAGCCGTAGAGCCGATCGACCGCCGCGAAGGCTGCCACCACCCCCGAAGCAAGGACGGCGAGTACCAGTCGAGGTACTCCTTTTCGCATGGGATCTCCTCTCGTTCGCTCCGCCTCCGTGGGCGCTTCGGGTCTCCCGTCACCCGGTCAGCAGGGTGTCGATGATCGTCTGGATCGCCTCGCGGACCTCGAGCTGCGCCGTGCAGTCAGTGATCCAGTCATTGCTGTCTGGGCTCGTGCCGCACCCGTCGAGGCGGCGGAGCAGGTTCTGCAGCTCCGCGATCGCCTGGTCGCGAGCCGCGGTGTCGCCGGTGTCGTACCAGGCCTGGATCAGCTCTTCGGCGTTGGCCAGCCGCGCGAGCAGCGCGGTCTGGTTCCCGGGCGCGTTGAATGCGGCGGGATCGAGCGCGCTCGCGGCCACCGTGTCCGGGTCGGCCTCGTCCGGAATGCCGTCCTCGTCGTCGTCAATGGCCGGCGCACGGGTGATGAAGGCGAAGTCGTATCCGGGCTGCTCGGTGAGCGGGAACTCCCCGAAGACGCCGCCGAAGTCGGCGCCGCAGTGCACCCACGCTACGCCGCCCGAGTAGGGGTTGATGTCGCTCACGCCCCATACCGCGGAGTCGCCGAGCTCGAGCTCGACGAAGACCGGCGAGCCCGGCGTGAGCGAAACCGGTGCCGCGAAGACGAAGTCGGTCCACGTTGCGAGGACGCCGGGCAGGGCCGCCGTCGCCGAGCCGAGGATCGTCCCTGTCGGGGAGCCGTCGCTCCCCGGCTCCCGGATATTGACGGTGACGAGTTCTCCGATGTCTTCTGACCTGACAGCTCCGAGGAGCAGGGAGACCTCGCCCCAGGACGAGGCCCCGGGCGTGACTCCCTGCGCGTGCCGACCTGCCTCGTAACCGCGCGGGCAGAAGAGGCCGCTGGCTCCGGGGCCGGTGCTGGTCTGCTGCTGGTCGATCACTCCGCTCGCTGCCGCGGTCGACGTGCTCACCAGCAGGAGCACCACCGCCGCTGTGATCAGTGTCTTGCGCATCTTGCCTCCTGTCCTCTAGAAGCCGCCTGGCGAATATCTCGCGAGCGCGACGATCGCGAGCAGCACTGACAGCCGGCTGACGGCCGCCGTCCTTCAGGACGCCTCGCGGGTCGAAACCCGGAACAATGGGGGCGACCGCGGAGAGGAGGGCCCATCGACTTCCGCATCCTGGGACCGGTCGAGATCTTCGACGGCTCGAGCGCGATCCCACTGGGAGGGCGAAGACAGAAGGCGGTCCTGACGCTGCTAATCCTGAACCCGAACGAGGTCGTGCCCGCCGAGCGGCTGCTCGAGGAGCTCTGGGACGAGCCCGCTACGCCGACCGCTCGAAACGCCCTCCAAGCCGCCGTCTCGCGTCTGCGCAAGACGACGCTTGGAGCGCGCCTCTCGACGCGCCCACCGGGCTACGCGCTGGCCGTCGGGGCCATGGAGCTGGATCGGGATCGCTTCAAGGTGCTCCTCGAAGACGCCCGCCGGGCGCTCGCCGCCGGCGAGCCTTCCGCTGCGGAGGCTGCGCTCGCGGAGGGCCTGGCGCTGTGGCGGGGCATCCCGCTCTCCGACTTCGTCTACGAGCCGTTCGCCCAGGGCGAGATATCGAGGCTCGAAGAGCTGCGGCTCGAGGCGGCCGAGCTGGGCTTCGAAGCGGAGCTTGCGCTCGGCCGGCACGCGGAGATCGTCGCCGACCTCGAGCAGCTCGTCGCCGCGCACCCCTTCCGGGAGCGCCTCACAGGACAGCTCATGCTCGCGCTCTACCGCTC
>JBOHBD010000223.1:0-3249 GCA_050698195.1 Gaiellaceae bacterium | reverse complement strand
TGGTAGAGGAGCGCGTTGTAGACCGTGCCGTTCCGCACGGGATCGATCTCGTTGACACCTGTCACGAGCCAGACCGAGTGCGTACGTGCGATCTCGCCTAGCCGATCGGCGGCCGGGCCGGGCACCTCGACCGCAGAGGACGCAAGCGCCGCGAAGGCCGCCTTCGCGCGAGGGTCGGCCCATCCGGCGAGCGCCTTCGCCCAGGTGGACGTCGGGTAGACGGCGACGAAGGTCTCCGGGAAGACGACGATGTCGGCGCCCTTCGCCGCCGCCTCGGCGGTGAGGACGGCGACCTTGTCCAGCGTCGCCTCCCGGTCGAAGACGACCGGCTCGGCCTGCACGCAGGCGACGGTGACGTTGCTCTTCATCGCTCGAATCCTCGCATGAACCTGGCGACGCGCCCGCGGACGACCTCGTTAGAATCGGTGCCTCGTGTCGAGCTTCGTCGCGCAGACATCGCGGCGCCTGCCCCGCGGCTGGGCGCATCTGGCCCTCCAGGTCGTGATCTGGATCGGCTTCTACGTCGTCTACCAGGTCGCTCGCGGAGCGGCCGACCGGAGCGTGGCGAACGCCTTCCAGAACGGCGAATGGGTGCTGCGGAGAGAGAAGGAGTTCGGAGCTTTGTTCGAGCCAGCCGTGCAGCGGGTGGTCGACACCTCGTCCGTCCTCGTCACGCTGACTTCGTACACGTACTGGCTGTCGCAGTTCGCGGTCGTCGGCGTCACGCTCCTCTGGGTCTACTTCCGCCACCACGAGCGATTCGCAGGCTTCCGGAACTGGCTGATCGCGGCGAACCTGGCCGGGCTCGTCGGCTACGTCTTCATGCCGACGGCGCCGCCCCGGATGTTCCCCGAGTGGGGATTCGTCGACACGCTGGCGCAGTACTCGTCGCTGAATCACGAGAGCGGGCTGATCGCCTGGGGATCGAATCCCTACGCGGCCATGCCGAGCCTGCACGCGATGGACGCGTTCATCGTGGGAATCGTGATGTTCGGGCTCGTCCGCTCGCGAGTCGCGAAGGCGCTCTGGCTCGCCTGGCCGATCTGGGTCGCGTTCGCGGTGGTCTCGACCGGCAACCACTACTGGCTCGACGTCGCGGTCGGGATCCTGCTCGCGATCGCGACCGGCCTCGCCCTCCGGCGGATCCACCACATGCGCCTTCGGCGCGCATGAGCGACGACGAGCCGGAGCGCGAGAAACCACAGGTCAGCCAGCTCGACCGCGTCAAGTCCGAGTACGCGCAGGCCGCCCGCGAGATTCTCGCCCGCTCGCTGCGCGGCGTCGCCAAGACGAAGCTGACGCCCGACATGCTCACGCTGGCGGGCGTGTCGCTCTGCCTCGCGGGAGCCGTGCTCGTCGGGTTCGAGGAGCGAGACGAGAAGCTCTTCTTCTGGCTCGGAGGCTTCCTGTTCGTGGTCGGTTCGGTCGCTGACATCCTCGACGGCGCCCTCGCCCGCGCCGCCAGCAAAGGCACGGTGTTCGGCGCGTTCCTCGACTCGACGTTCGACCGGCTCGGCGAGGCCGCGATGCTCGCCGCGATCGGCCTCGTCTTCATGCGCGACGGAAACGAGACGGCGCTCGTCGCGACGTTCGCAGCGGTGATCGGGTCGTTCCTCGTGTCGTATACGCGCGCGAAGGCGGAGTCGCTCGGGTTGCGCGGCGACGTCGGCTTCGGCTCGCGCGTCGAGCGCGTCGTCCTTATCTCGGTCGGGCTCGGGCTCGCACCGTGGGGCTGGCTGCAGTGGCCGATCTACGCCCTCGCCGCGATGGCGTGGCTCACGGTCCTGCAGCGGATGCTCTTCGTGCGCAAGCAGCTCCGCGAGCTCGCCGGGCAAGCGCCCTGAGGTGTGCAGAAGGACGTGAGCAGGTAGGTAGTCGGCCGACGAAAGCCGATCCGAGGAGGTGACCTTCCGTGGCCACCAGGAAGCAGGTTCAGGCCGCACGGAGCAACGTCGAGAAGGCTCAGCAGGCGGCACGGCGCAAGCGAACGATCGCGAATCTGCCCGAGTCGACACGCCGAGATCTCGGTACGCAGGCGTCGAAGGCTCGTCAGCGCGGCGGTCGTGCTGGTCATGCCCTCGAGGACCGCACCCGCGAGCAGCTCTACGAGCAGGCCAAGAGGGAGAACGTTCGCGGTCGTTCGAAGATGGGCAAGTGGAACCTCATCCACGCGCTTCGCGCAAAGGGAACAGTTCTTGAGGTAAGCTGCTAGCACTTTGGCTGCTAGCAAATCCGAGAGAGCAGGCATCCTGGTCAGAATGCCCGCCTCGTTGAAGGGGGCGCTCGTCCGCGAGACCGCGCGCCGAGAATCGAACGTCAACGACGTCGCCGCAAGAATCCTCGCCGACGAGTTCGGCGTCGCGTACGAGCCGAGCGGCAGGCGGCGCAAAGTGCTAGCAGGCTCCAGTCCCGTCATCCTGCTCCGGGTTCCGCTGGAGCTGAAGGACGAGATCCAGGCCGAGGCGTCCAGGACAGGCGCCAACGCCAACGACGTCATCCTCGCCGCGCTCGCCGACGGGCTCGGCGTCCCGTCCCAGCCGAGAGATCGGTCGAAACGAAAGGACACGATGGCCATTCAGAACGGCTCGAAGTCAGGCGCGCGCGCGAAGGAGAAGGTGCGCGTCGCGATCATCGGCGTGGGGAACTGCGCCAACTCGCTCCTCCAGGGAGTCGAGTACTACAAGGACGCGTCACCGGAGGAGTCCGTTCCCGGCCTCATGCACGTCGACCTCGGCGGCTACCACATCTCCGACATCGAGTTCGTGGCCGCGTTCGACGTCGTCAAGGGCAAGGTCGGCGTCGACCTCGCGGACGCGATCTGGGCGAAGCCCAACGACACGATCAAGTTCGCGACTGTCCCGAAGACCGGCGTCACGGTCTCCCGCGGCATGACGCACGACGGCATCGGCAAGTACCTCGCGCAGGTCGTCGAGAAGGCCCCGGGCCAGACGGACGACGTCGTCGGGATCCTGAAGGAGACCGGCACGGACGTCGTCGTCAACTACCTCCCGGTCGGCTCGGAAGCCGCGACGAAGTGGTACACGGAGCAGATCCTCGAGGCGGGCGTCGCGATGGTGAACTGCATGCCTGTCTTCATCGCGCGCGAGCCGTACTGGCAGAAGCGCTTCGAGGACGCCCGCTGCCCCATCATCGGCGACGACATCAAGTCGCAGGTGGGCGCGACCATCGTCCACCGCATGCTGACCGACCTGTTCCGCAAGCGCGGCGTGAAGGTCGACCGCACCTACC
>JBOHBD010000222.1:0-3619 GCA_050698195.1 Gaiellaceae bacterium | reverse complement strand
ACCTGGGCAGTCGCCAGTGCGGACTCCGCCTCCGGCACCGAGAGCACCGCTCGCACCGCCGCCACCGCGAGCGTCGAGCGGCGCGACCTCGTCCAGTACGAGACGGTCGACGGCACGCTCGGCCACTCGGGCTCGCAGACGCTCTACGCGCAGGGCGCCGGCACGGTGACGGCGCTCCGTCGCCCGGGGAGCGTCATCACGCGCGGCCAGGCCCTGTACTGGCTCGACGCGAAGCCCGTGACGCTCCTGTACGGATCGGTACCAATGTGGCGGCGGCTGGCTGCCTCCGCGTCGGACGGCGCGGACATCTTCCAGCTCGAGCGAAACCTGGTCGCGCTCGGCTACGATCCCTACCGCTCGGTCGAGATCGACGACGAGTGGGACTCGGCGACGACCGCCGCGGTCAAGCGCTGGCAGGAGGACCTGGGGCGCGCCGAGACGGGGGCCGTCGAGCTGGGTGAGGTCGCCTTTCTTCCCGGCCCTCGCCGCATCGGAGAGCTGAAGACGACGGTCGGCGCACTCCTGCAGCCCGGCGCCGAGGTCACGGACACGAGCTCGACCAGGCGGGTCGTCACCATCGATCTCGACGCCGACAAACGATCGCTCGTCAAGAAGGGCGACACGGTCACGGTCGAGCTTCCGGACGGCTCGACGATCCGAGGGAGGATCGCGAGCGTCAGCAAGGTCGCCGAATCCGAGCAGAACGCCGAGGGCGGCGAGGAGGGTGACCCGACGATCGAGGTCCGGGTCGAGCTCGCTCGCGGCTCGAAGACGGGCTCCTTCGACGAAGCCCCCGTCGACGTCGCGCTCACGAAGGAGACGGCGAAGGGCGTCCTGAGCGTCCCCGTGAACGCGCTCCTCGCGCTCGCCGAAGGCGGCTACGCGGTCGAGGTCGTGGGTGCCAGCGGAGAGACGCGGCTCGTCCGGGTCGAGCCCGGCATGTTCGCGGACGGCTTCGTCGAGATCTCCGGGCAGGGGATCAAGGAGGGCATGAAGGTGGTGGTGCCCGCATGACGCCGGTGCTTGAGATCCGAGACCTGGTCAAGACCTACCCCGGCCCCGTGCAGGCGCTCGCCGGCGTCAGCCTCTCCGTCGAGGCGGGCGAGCTCACAGCGGTCGTCGGCCCCTCCGGCTCGGGTAAGACGACGCTCTTGCAGATCATGGGCACCCTCGACCGCCCCACGGCCGGCAGCGCCCGCGTGGCGGGAGGCGACGTCGCCGACCTCTCCGACCGCGAGCTCGCCTCGCTCAGGGCGCGCTCGATCGGGTTCGTGTTCCAGCAGTTCTTCCTGCTCGAGGGCATGTCCGCGCTCGAGAACGTCGCAAACGGGCTCCTCTACTCGGGGACGCCGGCCCCGGAGCGGCGAGGGAGAGCCGCCGCGGCGCTCGAGCGGGTGGGCCTCGCCCACCGCCTGAGCCACCCGCCGGCCAAGCTCTCGGGCGGCGAGCGGCAGCGGGTCGCGATCGCGCGGGCGCTTATCGCCCGGCCGGCGATCGTCTTCGCCGACGAGCCCACCGGCAACCTCGACACGCACACGGGCGAGGAGATCCTCGTGCTCCTCCGCGAGCTGAACGCGGAGGGCACGACCATCCTCGTCGTCACCCACAACCGGGAGATCGCCGCCTCGCTCCCACGCCGGATCGAGATGCGCGACGGCCGCATCGTCCAGGACACCGCCAGGGAGGTGACATAGCGTGGAGCTCGCCCCTTCCCGGCTCCTCCCCGCCGACATCCTGCGCGTCGGCGGCATCGGTCTCCGCACCCGCCGACTCCGCGCCTCGCTCTCGGCGCTCGGGATCGCGATCGGCATCGCCGCCATGGTCGCCGTGCTCGCGATCTCGGAGTCGTCGAAGGCAGACCTGATCGCGACCCTCGACCGCCTGGGGACGAACCTCCTCCGAGTCGCTCCCGGCCAAACGATCTTCGGCGAGGACGCGAAGCTCCCGGAGGCGGCGGGAGCGATGATCGGCCGCATCGGCCCGGTCGAGGAGGTCTCGGCCGTCGAAGGAGTCGATGCGACCGTCAGGCGCAGCGACTACATCTCCGAGGCGGAGACCGGCGGAATCAGCGTCCTCGCTGCCGACCTCGACCTGCCCGCGACCCTCGGCGCCACGCTCCGGGCGGGAGTCTTTCTGGACGCCGCCAGCTCCCGCTACCCGGCCGTCGTCCTCGGCTCGGTCGCCGCCGAGCGACTCGGAATCGACCGGGTGGGCGTGAACGTCTGGCTCGGCAACCAGTGGTTCACCGTCGTCGGCATCCTCGACCCGCTCGAGCTCGCCCCCGATCTCGATCGCTCCGCGCTCATCGGCCTCCCGATCGCCAAGGAGCTCTTCGGCGCCGAGGGCTCCGCCTCGACGATCTACGTCAGAGCGGACCCGGACGACCTCGACGACGTTCGCCGGGTGCTCGGCGCCACGGCCAACCCGGAGCACCCAGAGGAGGTCGAGGTGAGCCGGCCCTCCGACGCGCTCGAGGCCCGGGCGGCGGCGAAGACAGCGTTCACGTCGCTCTTCCTCGGCCTCGGCGCCGTCGCTCTCCTCGTCGGTGGGGTCGGGATCGCGAACGTGATGGTCATTTCCGTGCTCGAGCGACGCTCGGAGATCGGGCTCCGCCGCGCTCTCGGGGCGGCCAAGGGACACATCCGTCTCCAATTCCTCGCCGAGTCGCTCATGCTGGCCGCGACGGGGGGCGCCGCCGGCGTCGCGCTCGGCACGCTCATCACCGTCGTCTACGCCGCGAACCGCGGCTGGGACGCGGTCGTTCCCTGGTATGTCCCGTTCGGCGGCGTCGCCGCCGCGATCGCGATCGGTGCCGTCGCCGGCCTCTACCCCGCCATGCGCGCCGCCCGGCTCGCGCCGACCGAAGCGCTCCGCTCGACCTGAGGAGCTCGAGTGGCCCGTCTAGCGATCGTCGCAAACAGGGTGAGCCCGACCAATCGAAGGCTGCTCGAGGCGGCACGCGCGTTCGGCCTGGATGCGGTCGTCCTCCCCCCGCGCGTGGCCGAGCGCAGGCTCGGAGCAGGCGACATCGCTCTCGCCCGCATCGACGTGCTCCCGACGCTCGACGGCCCGGAGCCGGGTCTCGAACCCCTCCGAGCCCTTGAAGACCGAGGAGTTCTCGTGCTCAATGGCCCGGGCGCCCTGCTCGCCGTGCACGACAAGCTCGCAACCGCACTTCGGCTCGCGGCGCGTGGCCTCCCTCATCCGCGCACGGCGCACGTCGGGACGGACTCGGGTGCCGGCCTCGGCTTCCCGGTGGTCGTGAAGCCGCGCTTCGGTAGCTGGGGTCGTGATGTCATCCTGTGCCGAAACGCCGACGGGCTCGGGCGCTGCTTTCGCCGCATCGGCCGGGAGGCCTGGTTCGCGCGCCAGGGCGCACTCGTGCAGGAGCTCGTCCCCCCGCAGGGATACGACCTGCGGATCGTCGTCGCAGCAGGCGAGATGGTCGGAGCGGTGCAGCGCGTCGCCGCACCCGGCGAGTGGCGGACGAACGTGGCACTCGGCGGCACTCGCAGCGCCGTCACCCCGCCGCAGGAGGCCTGCCGGCTCGCCCTCCGCGCCGCGTCCGCCTTCGGCATCGACCTCACCGGGGTCGACCTGCTCCCCGACGGCCGCGGCG